>CAZKAN010000001.1:0-3082 GCA_964550925.1 uncultured archaeon
AATGCAAGATTTGAAAGTGGCAGGGTTTGGGCGTATCTAAATCTCTCTTGGGGCGCGTCTCTTGGGGAGAATTAGTTTATGTATAATTAGTCAATTATTCTTTCGGGGCGTGTCTTTGAAATGGATTCAATTTCTTTTTCCGTCGGGTCGATGACCGATCTCGCTGCTGTTGTAAAGCTGAATTCAGAAATTTTCGCCGGAATGTATGACTCGCCCCCCTACTCCCTGGGGACGTACCGTGAGCGCCTGAGCGGAAAGGATCCGCTGATTCTATTATCGCACGCGGGTCTACGGCTGGTGGGTAATTCGATTGCTTTTCCCCTGGGCGGGGAGTGGTATCTGTGGATTATGGCCGTCCACCTCGATTTTAGAAAAAATGGAATTGCGTCCCAGCTTGTTGCTCGGAACGAGGAACACGCCGTGAAGATGGGTTTTCCAGTCATTTCGGCCAAAGTCTACAATGTTTCTCCCGAAATGCAGCGTTTGTTAATTTCGAAGGGATTTGAAATTGCGGAAGTAAAACCCGGCGCAGAGACTAAAATGAATGCTATTTTATTTAGAAAACACTTGAAAAAATAATCTTTGTTTTACTAAAAGAATCTTGACTGTCCTAAAATCTGCGATATTTACTTCGATAAGTTCTTAGTCTCCTAATTTTTCTTTGGTGGGTGAGTTCTCCTAAATCTCGCAAGGCACCCTGGCATGCTCGCATGGTTAGGCGCACGGCTGATTGGGTGGAGCGCTTGTCTCGGAGGAAAATTGTCCAAGTCGGGGGAAATGCCCGGGGCGTAGGTCGTGAGTTATCTAATTTTACGCCGGCCCAATTTCGGTTACACGGGGTCAAATACGCTTCATTCGAGGCTTTTTGGCAATCCCTCAAATTTCCACCAGGCAGTAAAACACGTGAAGAAGTGGCCATGATGCCGTCTGCGGAGGCCAAGCGTGTCGGTTCACGCGTGAATGGACGCGTTATGTTTTACGGCGGAAAAATGGTAGAGTATGGTTCCCCTGAATTGTACGCGTTAGCCAAAGAGGCCGAGCGCGAGCGTTTTTTACAAAACCCTCATCAGTTGGACGCCCTACTACACACAGGTGATGCCCACTTAATTCATTGGGTGAGTGTGCGCGACTCTGCGTCGCTCCCGCGAAAGGTTTTTTGTCGGATTTTGATGGAACTGCGCGAGGAATTGAAGAAGAAAAAATAATCTTTCCTTTTCAAAAATAATCTTCTTACTTCGCATTTACTACCATGCGCGCTTGCACATTCGTCCAATGGTTTTTTGAACTAGAATTTTGTATGAGTTTCATGGTTGAACCCTTAAAGCGCACGAAAGGGAGAGGAAAACGCCAGTTGGTGGAAACCCTGCATTCTGTGCGGCAAGTGAAGCAACGAATCAAAAGGGGAGAAGACACACAAACACTGCGTGACGTGCGAAAATTACTTGTGGGGCAGGCCCATGCACACCTTCGTGCGGTAAACTTTGGGAGAAAACGACAAGGACTCCCCCTCATGACGTGGAAAGAACTTCTTTTTCTCCTCCGGCAGCGCAGTGGAACTATTGATATGCGAGAAAAATTCAACAAATAGTTTTAGTTGTCTAAAAAATAGGTTTTGTCCTAAAATGTGTGATTAATTCGCTTATGGTCTTTCGCAGGAGTATCCTTCGTAATCGGCCACTTCTCCTTTCACGGTGCATGTCCACGTCGTGTTGGGGTCTGTTGGGTCTCCTGAATCGGGTACACAATTTTTAGCAGCGGTACCAGAGCACTTTTTTCCTGCTCTAATCGTAAAGTCAAAAACACATCCCTGGACGGCTTCACAAATGGCTTGGTTATCATTTTTTTCCACGACTTGTGCGTATTGTTTGGTGGCGTATACTCCGTCGCACTCGATTAATGCTTCTCCTAATGCGTCGAAAAGTAATGGGGAAGTGGCGTCCCCGGTGGCACTGCCTGAATTATCAACAAACGATGTGGGGCAAGGCTCTGGAGCCGGGGGCTCTTTTACTTTAGGGGGTACAGGTGGGTCCACCGGAACTCGATTTCCGTGGTAAGCGCTCCCATCCTCCGAAAAAAGAACAATGCCTGTGAGTCCAATCGTAAACAATCCAATCAGCAGAAGTAGAATTAAGTGCGTTGTATTTTCTTTCATTATTTCACCACTGGCGGCTTAGGGGGGATAGCGCACTTGTAATTGTCAATGTCATACTTCCCGAATGCTGTACACGTGTAGGAGACAATTTGTCCATTCACATAATTTTCCGTACAATCGGAAGGTTTGACTTGGCAGCCGTGTGATTCAGGGTTGACTGTCGCCGTTAATTTACACCCGGGGACTTGCACACAAATAGCATCGTTGTCAGCATACTCATCGTTTTGTATTTCTTTAGCTTGCAAGTACTTAGGGTCGCAATCAATGAGCGCGAAGCTAGTAGCATCTTGCACATATTGGTTGGTTGCCGAACCCGTGGCTGTTGCTATTCCATCCGTGAAATCACTAGGGCAAGTGGGTTGTGCCGGGTCTTCGCGAGAAACGGGCGGGTTGCCAATCGCGGTGACCACGGTGCTTAAACTAAATAGCGCAAATGCAAAAACAAGTAGCACGACTACGGTGGCCACGGGTGAACTTAGAACATTCATACTATTTTGCTGCGTGCTTTACATATTAAGTAATGCCTTTAATGCACGGCGCCTGACGTAATACTCGCGGTACTGTCATTGCGCATTGTGTTGGGAGGGACATCCAAAACTACTGTCCTAAAAAGTGCGATATTTTTTATTTTAGTACACTCTTTTTATTCTCAGGAAAAGAAGGTTGACTCATGCCTCGCTCTTGGCGCATGTTTGGTTGGTTGCGACGAAAACCCGTGCAAGGAAAACTACCCCCGCAATCCTCGCACGCACCGTCACGTGTCTCCCCTGTTTCTCGACCCGTGGCGCGGGGAAAAACTACTCCCCGGCCTGCTCCAGTGGATTATGCACGACGTGTTCGTGTTCGGAGACGATTAGGCTTAGCCGCAGGACTACTCGCTGCACTCGGTATTGGTTATACTGCGTATCGCTATGCTAATCGCCCCATTCC
>CAZKAN010000001.1:3092-7292 GCA_964550925.1 uncultured archaeon
CACCACACATGAGCGCAGGCCCACGGACATGCTTCCGGGAGAAACATTTCGCGAGTATGAAGCCCGTATTGCTCGTGAGCGAGCAGCGGCGGAGGCTGCGAAACGCCAACCCGTGAAACCACAACCCGCGGAAAAACAAAAATTTTATCCGGAAAACGTTTCCAAAAAATTTCTTAATCAATACTTAGAATGGAAACGCAGTGCTAATTTAGATGCTCCTGAAATTAATTGGGAAAGAAAAGCATGGACACCTGAAAGCAGCAAAAAATTAGACGAAGTCCTCCGACCAAATAGCGTAATTGAAGTCACGCGCCAAGTGAATGAAAATGGAAAAATGGTTGAACAAAAAATGTATGCGTTTGTGGAAAAAATCCCCGGAGTGGACGGGTTTGTCTACTCCATTCCCGGTCCCCTGAGTGGTTCCCCGGAAATGAAATCAGGGTTATATGAAAAAGGACAACAATTCGGAAATGATTTGTCGAGCTTGTTGAATTATTTAGGCAATCCCCCGATTACGGGAGTGTATAATCCAATTAACTAAAATGAACAAGTGAGTGAAACATTATTGTTCTTCGGGGCGTGAACATTCGTAATCAGTAATATTGTAGTGGCCTTTGACGGTGCACTTATACCACGTGGGGCCACTGGCGTCATGCAATCCTGGTTTAGGCGTGCAATCCATTTTGTTACTCGAGCCGGAACCGCACACTTTGTAGTCCGTTACCGCGGTGAGTTTACATCCTTTAACACTTTCACAAATCGTTTGGTTAATAGCAAACTCCTCATTTTGACTGGTAACACAATCTGCTTTCTTTCCGTCGCAAATAATGGCAGCTGCTCCCCATGTTTCATTTGCCCAAATTCCCATGGCAAACCCTTCCATGGGGCAAGAGGCATCCGACAATGCGTCCGGACAATCTTCCTCTTTCGGTTTTTCTTCAGGGGGAATTGGGGGCCCCACAGGCTTTCGTTCTTGCGAAGCGTAGGTTATTCCGGCAAGCGCAACCCACGTGAGTAAGATTAGGACAACAATTGTACGTGCATTCGTATTCATTATTTCACCTACGCCTCGAATTCTCCTTCTCCCGCAGGGTTGCGGTCGCAGTGGTACCCCGTAATGTTGTAGGAACCACTTATTTTACACGTATAATTGGTATTCGCTGGATCGCTTGTTCCAGGGGCAGGAGTGCAATCAGTCACGAGATTTCCTTTCTCACACTCATCTTCTTCCACTTTATACTTTAGTTTACACCCGCTCACTTGTTCGCAAATCGACTTGTTGGCGTACATTTCACTGGTCTGAATTTTTCGGCACTTCTGCAATTTCGCGTCACAATCATAGCCCGCTTGACTCAATGCCCATATGCACACTTTGTCGGAAGAGGAACCATTGGCATTACAGTTCAGATTCAAAAAAATAACTGGACACTCCGGGGGATCTTCGGGATCATTGGGTGCTGGTGATGGAGGATCCACCGGCCGGCGATCTTGTATCGCAAATGAAATGGTTGCCATGCTCACTAAAAATACCAGCAATAGCACCGCACTTATTTTCATGGATTGCTTCATTTTTCACACAACCTATGCGGTTTGTTCTCCCTCATTCGCGGGGCCGCGGTCGCAGCGATACCCTTCAATGTCATATTCACCTTTAATCGTGCATGTGAATGTTGTATTTTTGTCTTCGGGCACGGTTCCTGGAAGAGGGGTGCAGTTTTTGTAATTTCCCATTTCGCACGGGTCAAAAGCAGTGGTGTATTTGAGCGTACATCCTGCGACAGCTTCGCAGACCGTTTTATTGGCTGCCAACTCATTAGCTTGCTCGACGTAACAATCATTCAAACCATGTTGACACGCGGTGCCGGCCGAGCTGAGAGCCCATGCAAACACTTTGTCCGAGGCCACTCCTGTTTCTCCGCACCAGTGGTCCGTAAATTTCTCGGGGCATGCTGGTTCCTGTGGCACGGGAGTGGGGGGATCTACGGGGCGACGATCCTGTATCGCAAAACCAATGCTGCCCATGAATATCAATGTCACTAAAATGAAAATGCTCATTCCTTTAATCGCGTTCATAAAAACCCCTTTGTTATGTTTAATTCACCTGGTGTATGAATAAGTGCTTTATTTATATATAAACCTACGGTCGAACGGGGTAGCTAGTAATATTTTTTCATTTTTGGCTTCAAATATTCTCTTCCCAATTCCGCATTAGCACGCTGGATTTTTTCCGCTTCCGCGCGGGAAACTTCTCTCCACCCGTGAAAACGAACACTTTTTTCACCTATTTCGCGTTTCACAAAACGAATCATTCCATACTTGTCTACGTAACGTGCAAATTCGGGAATAACAAACCCTGCATCCTTCAAAATGCGCGTGGAATCTCCTTTCGGTTGTGTTAATGGCGTTTGTTTTTTGGACGCGGCGCGGAGCATGGATATTCCACTAATTTAGGGAATAAAAATACGCAGGCATGTTCACACGCGTTGGATTTGACTCAATAAGTATATTTGCGCACGAAACGCGGCACGCAATTTTCGCGCATCATTTTTTTCCAATGCTCGAGAAATTTTTTTCTGAATAGCTTCACGTTGAGCAAGTAATCGCACGCGATCCTCGGCGGGAGTTTTAACCAAAACATCGACCCACTTCTGCGTAATGCGACTCTCTCCTTCCGCAAAGGCGTCACTCCACGAAACGGAGTGAAAGACTTCAGGGGAAATGGTTTCTTCGGGCATACGTTATTCACGCTCAACACGAATGGGTGTTATCGACTTTGTACGGTCAAATCCAGTTTGCGCGAAAAGGTTTGAATAATATCATGAATTCCTTTCGAATCCTTCGGCAACTCGTGCACGTGCACATCCACGGGAATGGTCTCATCCCCCGCGTGGGCTTTGGCAAAAATATCATAATAAATGGTTTTTTCTTGACCCGGGGAAAGTGTTCCAATGTGCTTGAAATCATTCATCTTCGCTCCCGCGTTTCCAATGGAGAGCGAGCGACCCACTTCTAATTCAATGGCGTACGCGCGGGCTTCCTTTTGGTCATTTCGCAGACCGATGGTTAATTGCACTGGCTCCTTGCGCATTAATACTAAGCGGTATGGAAAGAAACTCGTCTTGATGTAAACCATGCTATAATCCCCCTACGTCTGCGCAGGGCGCATTGACACGTGTAACGTGGTCCAACTATTTAAGGGTAAACTCCAAAACCAGGGGAATTTTTAACGTTCAACGGGGGAACACCCATAAATAGTCCAAAATACTCTTTCCGAGGGAAAAAAACTCTTGCAACGAGGAACTCATTATGTCTAAAACACAGCTCCCGGAAGCCGAATTGGTGCGAAGAACGTTCACCGTCAAAGAAATCGACCTCCCTCCCCACGTGCGGATGACTAAACGCTCGCTCTTGCGCTGGTTCGCCCTTGCATCTGGGTGGATATCCGAACAGGAAAGTAGGCAAACCATTCTAGATGTCATGGATGCGTTGTTCTATTTTCACGTGAGCAAAAAAATGTCACCCAACACGGTGGAGTTACAACAATACATCAAGGAAAAAACAGGCGAGGAAATAAGCGAAAAACTTTTACGCTACCACTTGAAAAGACTCCTCGATTCCCAATTTATCGTGCGAGACAAGCAACACTACAAATTCAATCCGTCTCCGAATGGGGACCCCACGGATGTGATTGCATCATACAACCATTGGATTTCCCAAAGCGTGCACGCGAGCACAAAAAATATTGAATCCGCACTGCAAGACTTGACGAAGACGTATCAGTGATACAATAAATCAGCGTGACCTTCTCCGCGGAGGAAGACGACGGCGCGAGGAAAGACCTCGACGCGCAGACGCGCGAGTGGAGCGTGTTCTCGGTCGCGGTATGGTTTCATTCTCGCGTTGTTTTTCGGCATTTTCCAGCATGAATGCACCAAAATTGTTCACATCACCCTGTGTGAGTCGGTGAACATTAATCCCTGCGGCGCGTAGAAGTTCCAACTTGTGTCCGAATGAAATCATGCTCCAATTAACCGCTGTTTTTTTTCCATTACTCACAACTGTTCAACCCATTCTCTTGTTTTTCCAAACAAATAATATTTTTTACTGTGTAACTCGTTCACGTTCTTCGCGCCGACTAAAAACATTCCCGCGTGGAATTCTTTTTTCAACGCATGAATGTGTTTTGCCACACCACTCGCT
>CAZKAN010000001.1:7302-18461 GCA_964550925.1 uncultured archaeon
CATCCTTGTGCTGAGCATGAATCACAGGAATGGCCGCACTCGTTAACGCGCAACCTAAAATCATGCACTTCAAAATATCTTGGCCAGAACGAACGCCCCCGCTCCCAATGACAGGTTTGCGTGAGTATTTTTTCGCGCCAATAATCGCTGGAACGGTTGGAATGCCCGCGTCCCAATATTTGACGCCCAACTCTTTGTTGTCCATGCTCCCGCGCATGCTTTCAATTGCCGTCCAACTGGTGCCACCTGCACCCGCGACATCTATCGCAGCAATGGGTGTCTTGTCGAGTTTTTTTACCACGCTAGGAGAAATACCATTTCCGACTTCCTTCACGTACACGGGTTGCTCTAACTCTTTTGCAACACGGGAAATTTCACGCAAACCATTTGAAAAATCAGGCGTTCCTTCCGCTTGAACAATTTCCTGTGCCGCGTTCACGTGAATAATTAACGCATCACACTGCAACTCATTCACGAGCTTTTGAATTTTAGTGGTTGAATAGTTTTTGAGCTGGCTCACTCCCAAGTTGCACGCGAGAAAAATATGGGGAGCATATTTGCGCACGTCAAACGAAGAAAACGTTTGAGGCTTTTCAATCGCCGCACGGGTGCTTCCTAAACCCATGCCCACGTTTTCTAATTCACACGCGCGGGCAATTTCTTCATTAATTTTTTTCACTTTATCGTGACCGCCGGTCATACTGGAGACCATGAAGGGGAATGAAAAATCATGTCCTAAAAAGTGTGTTTTTGTTTGGATGTGTTTAGCGTCCAACTCCGGAAGAGTCACATATTCTATTTCCATTTCCTCAAAACCCGTTGTTTTGGTTTTGAATTGAACATTTTTCTGCAAGGAAATATTCACGTGTTCCACTTTTCGATCGCTCGTGTTCAAGGAGGATGGCATGTTGGAAAAAATGCTTTCTTATTTATAAGATGGACGACTCGCTTCCAATTTTTGTTCAATTTGGGCGAGTTGGGCGCGATATTTTCCTATTCGTTCACGCCACTTCATTTCTTGTTTAACACTCCCTGCTCCCGAGTCTAATTTGTCTTCAATAATCGTTAAACGTCGGCGAAGCAAGACGGCTTGTTCCTTCAAGTCCTGTCGGTATCGTATCGCACGCGCATGCGGCTCTAATCCCGGGCGCACTAATTTCCCTATAGTAGAACGCATCATTGCTTTTCCTGAAATTTGATTGGCAAACTCACGGGCGTTTCGCTCCGATTGACCCGTTTTTTGAGCGGCCGCAAAATAGATTTCCCGCTCCCTATTTTGACGATTAGCAACCGACTCGCGAATAGTCCGGATGGGGTGGGTGAGTAAACGCTTGGCTCGCTGGGAAATCGTTCGTCTCGTTTGGGGATGGGTGGCGGGCATGACCAGCCCACTCGTTTCTAAATTATAAATCATCCACTCACTGCGGAATGTTCGCCGCATCAATGATGCCGCAAAATGAATCCTTTTTCAAACTCGCACCACCCACTAAACACCCGTCAATATCTTTCTGCGTCAAAAACAATCGCGCATTATCAGGCTTGACGCTTCCGCCGTACAAGATGACTGTGTTTTGAGCGGATTCAACGCCAAACATTTCTTTTAATTTTTCACGAATGAACGCGTGAGCATCATTTGCATCCTTTGGAGTGGCGGGCTGTCCTAAATTATCCTTACTGGTGGAGATTGCCCAAACGGGCTCGTATGCTAATACGATTTTGGAAATCTGTTCGCGTGAAATTCCGGCTAAGCATTCTTTCAGCTGTTTTCCCAACACATCATTGGTTTTGCCTTGCCTTTTTTCTTCCGCCGTTTCCCCAATACACAAAATAGGAATCATGTTGTTGCGCAACACCGCGAGCAATTTGGCGTTCACAATACGATTGGCTTCCGCGTGATTCTGCCTTCGTTCGGAGTGACCCACAATACAATATGCACAACCCGTGGCCGCGACCATGGGTGCAGACACATCGCCCGTAAATGCACCATTGGGTTCAAAGTGACAATCTTGCGCACCTAATTTGACTTCACTATCTTTCAACGTGTGAGCGATTTCCGTGAGATGCGTAAATGGAGGACAGACAATCACGCGAATGTTGGTTCCCGAAACGTGGAGTTGCGAATACTTATGCACATCTTCCGCGAGTTTCTTTCCTTCACTAATACTTAGGTTCATTTTCCAATTTGCAGCAATGATTTTTGGACGACTCATACACGTTCACCAACCCCACGTATGAGGTTTCAATGGAAATAAATAACCTCGTTTAGTCATTCCGTTCATTTATATACCCGTGTTGGTTTTTCACCGGATGCATTCCCGCGGACAAAACTCCTTGGAATACTTGCTCCTCATCGCTGGGGCTATTCTCGTGGGGGTGGTTGTACTCTTACTCCTCGCGAGCGGAATAGTCCCCATGAGCGGGAGCATTCTCACGAACAATTTAGGAGTGTACACCAATCAAATTGGGGGATCGGGTTACTTGTCCAATTCAACACCTAATTTGTGTGCGAATGGAGCATCCAATTTAGTATTTGACCCGGGAACGAGTGAAGAATGTGATGGGAGTGATTTTGGAATATACGGAAGCGGCATTGTGTCATGTTCAACGTACAATCCTGCTTACACGAGCGGAGATTTGTCGTGCACTCCCGTCTGTACTATTGATGTGGGATCATGCCTTCCTGTGGTGAGTGGAGAACCGGTGACGATTTACCGGGACACGTGGGGAGTGCCGCACGTGTTTGCTTCCACGGACGAAGGAGCATTTTATGGATGGGGATACGTGGCTGCGCAAGATAGGTGGTACATCATGGATTACACGCGCATGAAAATGCGCGGACGATTATCCGAACTCGAGGGCAGTGGAGCGTATGACGATGATTATTCCATGCGCTTGCTCGGGTACGCGTACATGGAAGAACAACGCTATCCCCAACTCTCAACTAGCACGCGCGCCGCATTGGATGCGTATGCCGCCGGAGTAAACGCATACTTGTCCAATAACGCGGGAGATTTAGCCGCACACCCCATGGCTGCTCATGCCTATTTCCAAGGACGCACGCCCGAACCATGGACGGGAGTTGATTCCCTCCTCGTGTGGGATTCGGTTTTTCTCCAGGGACCAGATGAAGAAGAAGTGCGACAACTTCGCGCACTCGAAGCATTACCTCCCGGAAGCACTCCGGCTGAAATATGCAATGCGCTCAACTTTACGTATTTCATCGATAACGAATCCGCGGTCGTGAAACAAACCGACATGCCCAACGCGGGAGCCACATTCGCATACGCGGGGGGACACCCCACGTATTGTAATGGACTCCAATACTTCTATCCACCCCCCAAAGCCAGTCACGCGTGGGCGGTAAATGGTGCACGCTCCACGACGGGAAACACTATCCTCATGGGTGACCCGCAAATTCTGATTGAAACACCGAGTCTTTTCCACGAAGTCCACGTCGCGGGGGCATCCTTCAATGCACGCGGAGTAAACATTCCGGGTTCCGTGGGATTCTTTGTGGGATTCACCAACCAATTAGGGTGGTCAGCGACCAAACTATCCGCGGACACGGATGATGTATTCCGACTCGAAATGGTTTCACCCAACATGTATCGCGACGCGAGCGGAAACACGCACGCATTCCTCGCGCGACAAGAAACCATTTCTTCATCGAATGGGAGTCCAACCAATGTTACGTTTTATCACACGCAATACGGTCCCCTCATCACAAATTGGATGGACGCCACGCTCGTGAATCCAGGAGAAGAATTCGTGTGGCGATCAACTTTATTCTATGACATGACCCACCACACCGTGGACGGGGCATTGCAACTCATGCGCGGACAAAACGTGAATGATTTTGCGAATGCCATGCAGTACTGGCACACGCCCACCGCTAATTTCATTTTCGGAGACGCGGGAGGGAACATTGGCTACTGGTATGGCGCACGACCCCCCATGCGCTCATCCCAATCTCCTGTGCCAGGGTACATTGCGCAAGAAACCGATAACGATTGGGTGGAACTCATCCCGCATGATTTACTCCCGCATACTATTAACCCGGCGGGAGGAATCGTATTCAGTGCGAATCACTTGCCGGTGGGGGACTGGTATCCCATTTATTTGAGCCCATACGGCGGAGGAGGAGACACGATTCGTTCCTACCGCTTGAGACAATTGCTCGGATTAACCTCAACCCAAAATCCCGTTTTTCCCGGTGACCCGGGATACATTTCAGCATATTCTCCCACGGATGTATTGAACATTCATCATGATTCCGTGCATTCCGTGAAAACCATGGCCGTGAAAATGGCCATTTATGCCGAGGACGTGTTAGGGTATTCCTTTTCACCAACATCCCAAACGGCATTATCGTATTTGCGCACCTGGTATGGGAATGGGGCGAAATCCCACTCGGATGAACTCTATTGGCCACTCGCCGAATCCGTTTCCGTTTCACCCTTTTTCAAAAATAATGCTTACAACATTGTCCAACTCTACCGGCCGGATGATAGTGGAATGGTAGCCTGGTTCAAGAACGTGGACCACAACCTGACAACCAATTTAGGACTAGCTCCCAATGAATTACAATTATTGGATGACCTGCTCGCCGACGCATTAACCACCGCCCATGCGAACTATGGAAATGTTCCCGCACAATGGAACGCCGCGTACGCTATCAAACCCGGTGATGGGAGGTTTCGCTTCCACTACTACGACCCCATCTCCCCAGGAAACGATGCGAGTGCAATTGGGGGGAACACGTACAATGTGACGATTGACAACCTCCTCTATCCTAATTTGGATACGATTGGCGCGATGCGCGGGCAATCCTATTCACAATTCATTGACTTTTCAACTCCTGATAGTGCGCTCGCACTCTCTCCCATCACCGTGACGGATGACCCGAATTCTCCCTATTATTTAGCCCAACAATCCCTCTACGAAAACCACCAACTCCACGCTGCCCCCCTTTCTCGAAGTGCGGTGGAGGCCCTTCCCGCGAGTGTGGCAACCCCCACGCAACAAATCATCTACAAGCCCTAAATGAGGGAAAAAACAACCCTCGCGTAAGCCTTTTTCCTAACCCATTCTACACCCTTAAAAGGAAGACTCACGCCATTCTTTTTCATGAAAACCAAAAACCCCTCCAAATCAACCAGTAAAAAAGACCCCTTCGTCGCGGGATTCGTTTTACCCGTGCTCCTCATGGCGTCATTTGCCCCCATGCTATTATTCCAAGCCGGGGACGTGCCCGGAGAAACATACCTCCCCCCAACGGAAACAGCCGAACAAAAATATGAACGCATGATTTCAGCATTCGACCGAGACAATACATTGCCCGGCGTGCTCCTCGTAAGTTTCACGAGCGGAACAACGCTTGAACAAGCGAATGCCATTCTCCAACCCTACGGACTAAAAATTGACCAAAAACAAGTTTGTAACGCGGGACAGGCCGTGGAACCCAATGGCACGGTGACTACCGGCGCGGAAAATTGCTTCAGCGATGGATGGTACGACATGCTCGCATCCGGACGCGTTTTAGTTGACGCCGGACAAGAAAAAGTTCTCGCGGAACAATTATACAACACTCCCGGCGTGGTGTGGGTGGAGCCCGACTACACGGTAACATTAGACGGGAGCAACCCCCAAATAGATGGGGAAGTGACCAACCCCATTGACAATGGAGTGGGAACGAATAACCCGATCAATTATCCCGATGCACAACCCTACGCCAACGCGGCAACGAATACTATCATGGGAATAGAACCCATTGTACTAGTAATAGGCGTGTTACTCGTGGGATTTGGTGCGTATTTTGTGATGGGAAAAAAATAATTCCCATCCACCATTTTTTTTTACCAACCATTTTTTGTCATCAAACGTGACAACTCGTTTTACCCCGTTTCATCAAATATTTTTGATGATATTCCTCCGCGGGATAGAACGGGGGAGCGGGTTCAATACTGGTAACAATTTTCTTATCTCCCCATTTCTGGCTTTTTTCTAATTCTTTTTTACTTTTCTCCGCAGCCATGTGTTGTTTTTCATCATAATAAAAAATCACGCTCCGGTATTGCTTTCCCACATCCCAACCTTGTCGGTTGAGTTGCGTTGGGTTGTGATTGTCCCAAAATATGCGTAATAATTCCTCGTAGGAAATCACATTCTCATCATACTCTAGTTGAACCACTTCCGCGTGGCCTGTTTCATCCGTGCACACTTGCTCATACGTGGGATTTTTCACGCTCCCACCCGCATAACCCGCGCGCGTGGATAATACTCCTTTCTGCGTGCGAAACGCTTCTTCCACACCCCAAAAACAGCCCGCGCCAAATAGTGCGCGGGAGATAGATTGTTTGACAGCCATTTCGCTCCCCATTCCCTAATAATTTCGTTTACCTAGCTGCTTACCAGGCGGATTATATGCGTGTTGTCGTTCTCCTAAAAATCCATCACTCGAACGACTGGTCAAACGACCATCCATGTTGTAACAATACGTAGCCTTTGTTTTCTTCGCAAATGGGGTGTCTGGAAAATACGTTCGTTTGACCTGCTTGAAAATGTGCCCGTTGAGCGTCCACCAGGTTACTTCATCGCGCTTCCACGCGTTTTTACTAACCTTAGGGGTTGCATTGAATGGAGATGAAAACTGTTCCGCAAAACGTATCTGCCTCGGCGTCAAATGCCTTCCCGTGACTTGCTTCCACTTCTCCCAAACCTGTTTACGTACACGTGGCAAAACCATGAATCACCATCCCGCTTGGGGGATAAATAGGTTTCGGTAATGCCTTGGAAATAATTATTCCTATTTACCATTTAGGATTACTCCGCCGCCACCGATTAATCTCATTTCTATTTTCAAAAATTATGCGCGTCAATTCAAAATATTTCTTACGCATGGATGTTTGCTTGGCAACCGATAATTTGAAAAAAGTCAATGCATCGCGGTCACGCGGGGAGAGTTCCCTATATTTGGGCAAATTCATATCAATCCCCGGATACGTTTCCTGGAGACGGCGCAACTCCGCGCGGCTATCCTTCAAAATTTTTAATCGATTCAACATGGGTTGAATATTCCGTTTGCGCTTGGATTCTTCAATAATTTTTCCACCCACAATCCCTAATTCCCCATTCACGTTTTGCAATAATGGTTTTCCATGACTATCATACGGAGACGTGTGAAATTGCTGCCAGTGCTCCACGAGATCGCGAACCAGTTTAGTATTCGCAGCCGGACTTAACCCCGTCGTGCGAGCAATTCTCACTCTCTCCGTTAAGATGCGATTCGCATACGCATCTCTCAATGCTTCACTCATGGGTTCGGCATGAAAACGCCGCGTGAGCGTACCCGATTTGAAAGGCGGAAATGGCTTCTGACCCGGTTTTGTTCGCCGTGATGATTTTTTGGACGCCATACCCGTGCATTATTTTTCAGACTAATAAAGGTTTGTAAAGCCATGGAAAAAGTATATCCAACGCACGGTTGGGTCCAATTTGGATGTAACCCAAGGGCAGGTTTTTTTAGGCCATAGTTGAGTCATTTTGCAGAGAGGTTATTCACCATGCGCACACTCATCATTGGAATCCTAGTCCTTTTTCTCATTACACTTGGATGTGTCAACTCAACCCCCAACACGGCTACTGCTGATGCTGCCACGAATGAAACAACCCCCACGACAAGTATTCCCAATGAAACGATTAACCCGGAAACGAGTGAAAATACTCTTCCCAGCGAAAACAATACTCCTCCTGTGGAAACAACTCCCGTAGAAACAACACCCACACCAACCGCGCCCGAAACGTATACGTTAACGGATGTGGCCGCGCACAACAAAACAAGTGATTGCAGGACAGCCATTCAAGGAAAGGTCTATGACATTACCACTTACTTATCTAAACATCCGGGCGGACCTGCCATTAGTCAAGCGTGCGGGAAAGATGGAACCACCCTCTTCACCACACGCAATGGAAGCGGACCCCACCCCGCGAATGCGACGAAAACGTTAGAAAAATATTACTTGGGTGAATTGAAAAATTAGAAAAATAGTTTTCAGAAAAAATAATCCTAAAAGGCCTATTATCGCCTTTTAGTTTTCTTAATAGTTCTATTTCGATGTTTTGCTTTGGATGGAACTTTCTTAGCCATTGTTTTGTTTCACCTGTTTTTTTTCCACTGAGTGGAAATGCTTACTCCAATTAATCAAGCACGGTATTTAAGGAAGCACCATTCAATCGCCGGGAAAAGAATTATTCCACGCGAAAAATGGTCTCGTACACCATTCCCCCTGTTTCATGGGAAAAGTCTCCGTAGAAAATGCGCAGCTCGTTTTCATTCAACCAAAAACCATCCACATCCGCACCATCAATTTCCGCGCCATTGTAGGTGACTTTTCCTCGCTTCTCCCACGTTAAACCATCCTCTGAATACGCCCAAAAAATGCGCGAGTGAGAATTGTAAAACATGAGGAACCCATCCTCGTATTTCACAATGAAGGGGTGCAAAATTTGCGGCCAGGGTTGTAATCCTTCCACGTTTGCTTCGGCTTTCATCACAGGTTGAGCGTCTTTCACCCAGGTTTTTCCATCCGTTGAACTCACCCCCCACATGTCTCCTTTTCGCTTGGACACATCGCTCATTTCAAATTCGACAAAATACATGCGGTAGGAACCATCTTCTAATTGAAACACTCCCGGACCGTCCATGGTGTAACCCTCATTTGGAGTGATTTTCATTCCCGCCACGCTTGAAAACGTTTTTCCATCCGAGGAAACACTCGCAACAAGGGAAGCGGCTTCATTGGGAGCAATCTGCGCTCCGCCTTGAGGATAATATGTGTACACTTTATCTCCAATTACGAGCGCGCGCACCGTGGCCACGCCATCAAAAATAATGTCCGTTTCTTCCGTCCACGTTACTCCATCGCTCGAACTCAATGCAAACACACCGGATTGTTTTCCATTCCCGAACTGATTCAAATACATCCAATATTTTCCCTTGAATTCAACCACACTCGCATCCGCGTAGCCGCCGGACCATTTCAACGCTGGGGCTTGCGTCATGGTTATTCGAACCGGCCCCAATGCAGGAACGTCTTCTACGACGGGTTGGTCTACAATGGGTTGGGGAGCAGGATTTTCGATTGGAACATTTACAGGGGGCATTTGAATTGGCTGAACGTTTTTAGTCCCACTTTCAATAATACTCTTTGGTTGTTCCGGCTGCGTGCATCCGGAGAAAATAATCAATGCAAGTATGAGGATGGGAAGATAAGCGTGTTTCATCCGCGAAAGAGTTGAATGTAGTATAAAAACGAACGCGTTTTTCACCAGCGCCCAATCTCATGAATGCGCAAATTCATCATGCGCGCATGCATCTTTTGAGTAATTTCCAAATCCTTTCTCAAATAGGTTTGAATCTTTTCCATTTCCCCTTTCCAATAGCGCTCTGCGACTTGAGAACCATCAATGTCTTCCATCACGGGAATGTTAAGCAGCGCGGCAAATTCTTTGAGTTTTCCTCGCGTGGGACCATATTTGTACGCGGAGATTTGCTCCCGAATATCAATCACATCTTTCAACAGGAAAGGAACAATAGTCACGTTGAGAATAAACGAACGGGTCACGAGAAAGGGTAAATCAAAATCCTTGATGTTAAACCCCACGATACGATAGGGTTGCGCATTCGTTCCCGTTTTGCGTTCTAAGAGAGACCAAAACTCTCTCAAAAGAGAAGCCTCATCATCGCCCATCAAAATACTCTCCACTAGGGTGTTTTTCTTCACGCCAATCGCCACAATGCGCGAATCAATGGGGTTGAGGAGCTTTTTTCGCTCTTCCTCTTCCAACGACAAATACTTCTCCTGGTCAAAAGGAACGGTTTCAATGTCCACGTAAAAATAATCCATGAATTATGTACGCTTTCAAGGGATTTAAGGGCACTTATTGAGCGTCGCCGAGAAAAATTTCTCTATATTTTTCAATCTTGCGGGGGTGAAAAAATGCTTTTAGTAAAAAATAAGCTTCTTATACTCGTGCGCGTTCCCTGCTTCATGGACCCGTCATTAGTGCGAAAATTCTTTCTGGGGATTTTTATTTTAGTGGGAGTGGGGGTCACGCTTATTGGTGTTTGGCATGTTTGGGATGATATCCAAACAGGCACCTGGACGGAAACAACTGGAATCATCACTTCGACGGAGGTTATTCTAAAAAAGACTGGACGGAACTACAATTATTTTCCGCTCCTTCACTACCAATACAATTTTGACGGTAAAACATACGAAGGAAGCAGTCCACCTCCATCAAAGGGTTTCAGTATTGAAAATCATTCGTTACAAAAGTACTTGGCCGAGCAAGCCATTGCGGAATACCCCGTTGGAACATCATTCCCACTCTATGTTGATCCTACTAATCCCCAAAAGTCTTCAATGACGAATGGAATCAAGCTCGGTTCCCTTATGAATGTGGGATATGGACTTCTTTTCCTAGCGTTTGTAGCAATAGGCGCTTACATTGTCAAAAAAAGGATGGCCAAGGCTAACGCTTCCTAAACGTCGTCAAGAATTTGGGAAGTTTTTCGTGAAGAATATTCCATAAGCTTAAACACTCAATAATATTACACCAAACATGCGCCCCCTCCCCCGCGTTGTCGTGAAAGTAGCCGCCC
Organism: uncultured archaeon; assembly: GCA_964550925.1. Taxonomy (GTDB): domain Archaea; phylum Iainarchaeota; class Iainarchaeia; order Iainarchaeales; family VGJJ01; genus VGJJ01. Next base: position 17,966 of record CAZKAN010000001.1, read on the forward strand.
TTTCAGAGTTATTCCCTAACATGCACTATTTCCTCAACCCCCCGGATAAAAAGTGGGATTGGTCAGGCAAAATATTATCCTGTTATCCTGCGCTGAAAAAGAAATTAGCGGGGGTCTCTTCCAAAAAAGATAGGGAAAAAATTGAACGGGCTTTTTTTTCGGCTTTTTTGAAAACCAAACGAAAACAATTTCTCCAAAAACAAAAACGCTTTCAAAAAGCGTGGAAAAAAATTAACAACCCCGTGATGCGCGCGCTCGAGGAAGTAGTCGAATGCGAGTGGCCGGCGGAGGATAAAGTATTCACCGCCTACATGACCCCCAATCCTATTTGTCCGCGCTGGCTCCGGGAACGAAAATTCCATGTCTATTATCGTAAAAAAATTTCAAATATGAAAGCCACGGCCGTGCATGAAATTCATCATTATATTTATTTTGAAAAATGGATGAAAGTCTTTCCTAAAGGGGATTGGAAAGAATTTGAAAACCCCCATTTGAT
>CAZKAN010000002.1:0-17518 GCA_964550925.1 uncultured archaeon
TTTGTTCGTGCGATTTATATGAACGAGAATCTCCCCCTCGGAAAAGGAATTTTGTCAGTAATTGTAGACCGGGCATTAGATGTTATTTTCTTACTCATTTTTGCGGGAATCGGTCTCGTTCTCCTGACCCGCGCAGGGGGAATGGAAATTGTTTCAATCCAGCTTGTTTTGCTGCTCATCGTTGGAAGCATGGTCGCGATGGGAATTGTATTCAACAAGCGCATGGCTCGAAAATTATTTGGATTATTTCGCGGGTTCCTTCCTGAAAAAGTGCAAACCATTCTTCAGAAGCACGGGAACACATTCTATGAAGCAATTCCCCTCTTCCGTGCCAATTATCCGCAGCTCGTATTGGCTACTCTCGCCAATGTGGCTGCGTGGATTTGTTCAATCACATTTGGGTGGGCGCTCATGCTCGCGCTCCACATCCCTTTGCCCTGGACGGCAGCCCTCGCGGTAATTCCCATTCTCGCACTCATTGAAATTATTCCCGTGGGGTTGTTAGGAGTGGGTACACGTGAAATTGGTGCGGTAATTGTATTTAGTGCGTTTGGCGTGGCCCCTGAAATGGCTATTGCGTTTTCGCTTCTCTTTTTTGTATTAGGATATATTCCCAGTTTTATCGTGGGGGCGATTCTATTCAACCGCCAACCTATTCCATTGAAAGGTGGTCTCAAAGGGATTGCTTCGCGTTTCTCGTGAACCATTACGTAGTGTACACGATAAATTTTCCATTTTTCATCATTATTTCTTTGGACAGTAGGGGAAAATCGTCCTGATTTACCACTACATATTCAGCGGGATACTTTGCTAAAAATTCATCCACGCAGGGAACGCAGTCACTTTCTAATAATGTTCTAAAATCAGCCGACTGCTGCTTTAATGCACGCGCGTGAGGAGTGTCTAATAGCTGCAGGGCCAGCATGAAGTGCGCCCCCCTCGGGTCCAAAGGAATCTTTTGACTATACTGCGCCATCTTTCCTATTCCTTCGCTCAAAAATAATACGGGAACAACACGCTCATCGTATTCGCGCAGTGCGTCCGCAGCCAATGCTTCGTCAAGAGTGGATTTGCTTCCTAAAATATAGGAATGCATGCTCGGGGATGAAAATAATGCCAGAATGGATAATGCAATAAGGATGAGCGTGACAACCGCGTAATGAGTGCGCTTCACCTGTTGTGATAAAAAATACGCACCCGTGATAACCATGCCGATGACGCTCAGTGTCAAGAGTTTTGTTCCCATCACCAGTTCGGGGGCCCACGCATCAACCAGTGCACTCAGCACGAGCGCACTCACTCCCAGTACCAAAAACAAGATTTCACTGCGTGTCCATGTTTCACGGTTAATTATTTTTTTGGCACAAAGTCCTAGTGAAAGCAGGACGGGAATTATTCCAACGAGCATGCTATTCGCAACCACGCTCGCCGCTGAAAAGGTATCCACACTCAGGGTGGGGACGCGCGCGAGGGAGGAGAATGGAATAATAGTTCCCCCCACCAATGGAAAAACTAGGAGTGCTCCAGCAAGGGACACGTTGCCCATTTCTCGGAGTGAGGGTTTATCCACCAGCAACCACACGAGGGCGGAAAATAATCCAATGTATGGATGAGCTAATCCCGCGGCCGCAAGGACAATGGTTCCAGCAACCCAGGAGCGGGAAAACAAGGTCACGGCCATGAGTCCTAATCCCATCCCCACAAGCCAGGGATATTCTCCCAAAAGTAAATTATAGTACGGGAGACGCGTCCCCAGTAAGAGGATGGGGACCCAATACAAGAATAATGGATTCACACTCGTTTTTTGCGCGAGGCGAATCATTCCAATGAAAATGAGGCCTACCCCCCCTACCAGGGCGAACAACCATAGAGCGAGGTGGGGAGAAATTCCAAGTGCAACGAGTTGGCTCGCCACGGCCGGCAAGCCCATTTGATAGAATAATGGCACGTCAAAATAGGGCGTGTAGGTGGGTGGAATACTCTGCGTCACCACCGCGGTTGCCACGGAAGGTGCCGCATCCGCACTCAAATCGTATCCTCCCTGAATCCCCCAAAAAATAATTCCCATGACGAGGAGCACGCCCCCAAATGAAAGAAAGGTATTTCTCATCGAATAATGGCTGGCAAGGGGAGGCATTCGCGCGTTAATCAAATAGCTCACGCCCAAAGACAATATGCCCGCGACGGGAGATAGCAGGCCAGCGTATCCTAACCAGATTGAGAGCACAATCCAGGAGGCGAGGAAAATAGTACAATAATCAATCACTCCCCCCGCGCGGCGCATGATAGTCATTTCATGGATGGGTACGATTCTTTCTTTAAATGAGTAATAGTATATTCGTTCATGTCACCCGCGAAAAAGGGCATTGATCTCTCACTCATCATCCCGATTTACAATGGCAATGCATACGTGGAAGAAACAACCCGCGCGTATCGTGAGGCACTCGAAAAAAGCTCATTCGTGCACGCATTTGAAATTATCCTCGTGACAAATAATTGCAGTGACCGCTCTCCCGAGACGTGTGCTCGACTAGCAAAATCAAGCCGCAAAATTATTCATCTGGATTTTCCATTCAAAACCCTAAAGGGGGGCGCGGTTATCCGCGGATTTGAGCAGGCGAAGTATCCTTTTCTTGGTTTTGTGGACGTGGATAATGCCACTCCCCCCGAAGAATTTCTCAAGCTCATTCCGGCATTCCATGAGGATAAAATGGGTGCGAGTATCGCATCACGAAAAATGAAAGAATCCGTCATGTCTCCCCCTCAGCCATTTTTTCGCCGAATGCTGGGAGAAAGTTTTTCGATTATCCGCGAGTGGTTGTTTAACATTGGAATAAAAGACAGTCAATGCGGTGCCAAATTATTTAGACGAGAAGCCATTTCCCCATTCACACTGACCAATCACGGGTTTTCATTTGATGTTGAATTATTATACCGCGTCCGTCAGCGAGGGTATGCTATTCACGAGGAAGGCATCCACTGGCATGACAAGACGGGGACTACCGTCAAGTGGACAACACCCCTATTCATGCTGTATGAGCTCATTCGCCTGCGTCTCGCGTTAATTCAACCCAAAAAATAATACTTCGCGAGGATGATGCGAATAGTGGATTAGCGAACGAGTGAATAATACCATTCTACCATTTTGGCGATGCATTTTTTCCACTCATATTGTTGAGCGAATTTTCTCCCAGCGGCTTGTTTTTTTTGCCGAACGGAAGCAGGCATTTCAACCAAGCCATTCCATGCGGATGACGCAGCCGCATAATCAGAATAGTCTACTAACATCCCCGTTCCCCTCGTAACAAATTTTTCAAAAGGAGGAATAGTATTCACGCAGGGGATGCATCCCGCAGCCATGGCTTCAACCACACTAATACCAAATCCCTCATATTCGGACGCGGAGACAAAATAACTGGCTCGCGCAAATAGTTCCATTTTTTGTTTATCCGATACTTCACCATGAAAAATAATGCGTGAAGATAAACCGAGTTCAGTTACGCGTTTTTCTAATGCTGATTGAATTCCTTCCCAGTCTTTTCCAACAATATGCAAAGTGGATTTTTTGCCCGGCGCAGTGCGTGAATGCATGGCAAATGTTTCGATGAGTTGGTCAACGCGTTTATTGCTGGATATTCTCCCCACAAACAAAAACACCCCATCTTTTTTACGAGAGAGGGGAAGTTTTCCATACGCGGATTCAATTCCATTCTCCTGCACCATGGTTTTTTCTTGAGGCAAAAAAGAGAAATGATTTTGGTCGGACGCACTCACATAAATAATTCCGTCCATTTGGTTCCAAGAAAATGGCAAAACCACGTGAGCATAGGCCCATTTCAATAATCCTCTTTTTTTCGTGTGGAAAAAACCACCATGCGTGGTCAACACCAGTTTTCCGCGCAAACGGTTTTTGTGACGCGCTAAAATATCGAGCCACGCTCCCACGCCATGAATATGAATAATGTCCGCGTCAGCCGCGCAGGAAAGCAATTCATTAACTGGAGGAATGCGATAAAACGAAAACCCTCGTTGGGGGACGCGCATAATGGTAACACCCTCGCGCGTTTCTTCGGCTGGAAGTTTTTCACCTCGGGAGCAGGTATCAAAAACCATTATTTTGACGGTGTGACCCAGTTCCGCTTGCTCTTTGGCACTTTGCCAAATGACATTTTCCACTCCCCCCACGCAGGGAAGGGTGTGATTCCCCACGTGCACTATTCGCAGGGGGGGTGTTTCTCTTTTCATGCACGCACCCTCGGGTCAATGATTCCAAACAGTGCACCCAACACAAACGTGACCGAGCGCAAAATAATGATAAGCAGCCCCGCGATGGCTAACCATATACTTCGCACAAATAGAAAGTGAATGAATCGCGACATGCTCAGCAGAATAACTCCCAGCATGAGCAACAATCCCCCCGAAAGCAGGGATAATTCATCCAGCAAAATAGCTTTGGTTAAGGGAGAACTGGCAAAACGGAAAATGGTATACGCAAGCACGGCCAGAAATAATCCACCCACCACAAAATTAATTTTCAGGGCGTGGGGGGTATAGCTGTCTTTCACACTTTTTTGAGGGTGTTTCAGATACATGCGCATTCTCCAATAGGCTCGGAAAAATTTCACTTTCAAATAATGCGATAACCCCGCGGGGTGGGTGTGATAAACAACCGCATTCGGTGCAAAAACGAGGGTGAGCCCTTTTTCGGCGAGTCGGTAGCTTAGTTCTGCATCTTCCCCAGATGCTTTAGGAAATGTTTCATCGAATCCATGCTCATTCAGAAATATTTTGCGACGGTAGGCCGCGGAATAACTGCCTATCCAATCCAGTTTAGTGGCGCGTTTCATTCGCTCGTATCGATACTCAATGTCTGCTTGGTCAAATTGTGCCACGAGCGAAACTTGCCGTGATTTATAGGCTCCTTGCACCCCAACGACTTTTTCATCCATAAATGGACGAAGCATTTCTTCGAGCCAATTTTTTTCAGGAACACAATCACTATCTAAAAAAATAATTATTTCTCCAGTTGCTTTTTGAGCACCATTATTGCGTGCGTTGGCAGGCCCCTTGTTTTTCTGCGGCAACACGGTTACTAGGGAGTATGATTCCGCAATCGTCCGCGTCTGGTCGATACTCCCATCATCAACCACGATGATTTCATCCGGCAACCGCGTTTGCAGGGTAAGCGCGTCCAAGCATGATTGAATTGTTTTTTCCGCATTGTAGGCAGGAATGATAACGCTCGCACGCAAAGTAGAACTTTTTTTCCGAACCATAGTAATCCATTATCGGGTTGTTACTCTTTTTTAAGAAACAAGCCAACGAGTCATACAACCATAGAACAGTCCCACATTCCTATGATGCGGGAGCGGCCGTTCGTTGATTCGTTTCCCCGAGCGAGGACTTAGGCTTCGTGTTAAACAAGTACTTGAAGAATGTCAGCCCGCTCTTAACGAGGCGCGGAAACTCATGCGGAGAAGTGACACCTTCCCATACTTTAGCGGCAATAAACTCAGGTCTCATGTAAAAGTTCCTGCGAGCATTATCACACGCTTGCACGAGCTCATCGGCGGTGAGTTTATCCGTGCTCACTATCGTGTTGTGCGTCCCATCTTCTAACAACCAGTTTTCCCAGTTTTCGGCTTTAATCGTCAAAAAGTTGTTTGTTTTCGCCCACTCATACGCTTCCGTTCCCGGATAAACCATGATGGGGAAGAATTGCACCGTGTCTGGGTTCACGCGCTTGGCAAACTCGACTGTTTGCTGAATCGTTTCCCGCGTCTCGCCGCGGTTACCCATCATGAAGCACGCGTGCACTAAGACACCGGCTTCCTTCGTGTCGTTGAAAAATTGTTCAATCTTCGTGACACTGGTTCCTTTCTTAATGTTGTTCAAAATATCCTGCGACGCACTCTCAACGCCTACGCAAACAAGTCGGCAGCCGGCTTTCTTCATTATTTTCAACGTGTCTAAATCCACGTCCGCGCGCGAGTTGACTGTCCACGTGACGTTTAATCCGCGGTCAATGATTTCTTGGCAGATTTGTTTGACGCGTGTTCGGTCCACGGTGAATGTATCGTCTTCCACCATGATGTCCTTCACGTATGGGAGATTGTTTTTGATCCACTCAAACTCGTCCACGACATTTTTTACGCTGCGCGAGCGGAAATTGTGTCCGGTAAAGTTTTGGGGCCAATCACAAAACGTACAGCGGAATGGGCACCCTCGTCCCGTGATGACGGTGACTTCCGGGTACAAAACGGATGGATAAAAATAATCGCGAATGTTCAAGTGTTTCTGCCAAATTTGCGTGACAAAGGGCAGCTTGTCTAAATATTCGGCAGGCACGTCCGGCGCATCCGGGTTTTTGACAATTTCATTTTGCGCATTGCGATAAGTGATTCCTTGCACGCCGTGATAGGATTTGTTTTCCGCAATGTGATTGGCCACATCCACGGCAATCAAGTCATACTCTTTGCGCATGACCATGTCCACTCCCGGAGAAATCGTGAGCGTGTTTTCCGACACCGCGGAGACGTGGGGTCCGACCATGGCGATTTGACAATCGGGCAGCGCGGCCTTAATTGCTGCAGCGACTTTTCCATCATTCACCACGGAGGATGTCACCGTGTGCATGATGAGTAATTTGGGATTGAATTCACGTGCAACAGAAACCATTTGTTCGAGCGTCATCATTTCTTTGGGCGCGGTCGCATCCACTAATTTGGTCGTGTGTCCGTTGATTTCAAGCGAACCCGCCGCGTAGCCCAACCAGATGGGGTAATACACGCACCCTCCCTTGGAAACAGCGGGGGAGCGGGAGTTCTTGCTGAACTGAGGAAAATACGGCGGATTCAGCAGCATGACATTGATTCCCATAAAAATAACCCTACACTGAGTGAATAAGCAAGAATGCTTCTTTGTGTTTAAAAGCAAAAGCCCTTTTTCGAACGTTGCACTAACGCATAACAGGGTTCACCGGAACTTTCCGCGCGATGAAAACCATATCCTCACGCAGCGCGTCAGGCATGAGTCCATGAACCCATTTTCGCACGGGAAAAAACCACTTGTTTCGCGCCCCATCCGAACTTTCTTCCGTGTAGGGAAATAATTCTAGGCGCTGGATGGAAAACCCCTCTTCGTCCAACAATGTGCGCAAGTTGTGCGTGTCGAAAAGAGATATGTGGAGGGGCATCTCATACGAATGGGTTAATCGATTCAACCAGGATTTTTTATTCGGCGTGGAGAGGGCGAGCACGCCATTCCATTCCAGCACGCGCCAGCATTCTTGTATAAACGCTCGCGGATTGGGAACGTGTTCCAATACTTCTCCCGCGAGAATAGAGTTGAATGCTCGATCACGGAATGGCATGAGTTGACCATCCCCAATAACTTGATTCGTTCGCGTGTGAATAAGTTCAATATCCAGTGAAATAATTTTTTCGGGTGGGTGTTTTTGGAGCAGATTCTCATGAAGTGTTCCCGCGCTTCCGCCCACGTCTAATATTCTTCCCGAAAGCGAAGAAAGAAGTGAATCAATTCTGTTTTGCATGTGCATTACTCCTTTTTTCCATGGACGCCCTTCCATTGCTGCACAATAGCATTGGCCCGCGTGAGTTCGTCAATCGTTCCCGCGTCCAACCATTCTCCGGAAATTTTGCTCGCGGCCAGTGTTCCGCGTGAAATATACGTGTTATGAATATCCGTAATTTCTAATTCTCCTCGTTGAGAGGGTTTGAGCGTGCGAATAATGTCAAATACGTCCGGCTTGAATAAGTACACTCCAATGCTCACCCAATTCGTGGGGGGTTCGCGCGGTTTCTCAATCAACCTAACCACTTTCTCTCCATCCATGACGGCAACGCCCGCCTTTTGAGCCTCTTCGGGGGTCGTTTCATAGAGTAAAATTCGCGCGTCTTCGTTACCATGAGCAAATGCATCCACGTATGGTTTAATGGACTCCGACAAAATATTATCTCCATTAATGGAAACAAATTTTTCATGACCAACAAAACCTTCCGCAAGTGCTATCGCATGAGGCAATCCCCCTGCTGTGTCTTGAACGCGATACGTAAAATGGGCACCAAAGTCTTTTCCGCTCCCCATGAGTTTGAAAATATTCCCCGCGTGTTCGGTTCCAGTAATAATGAGTATTTCCGTGATACCTGCATCCAAGAGCGTTTGCAATGGATAATAAATCATCGGCCGATCATAAATGGGCAGCAAGTGCTTGTTGGTCACGCTCGTCAATGGACGCAAACGGGTTCCATTCCCCCCTGCTAAAATGACTCCCTTCATGAATGCCCCTCCGTGAAATAATCATGATACCAATTCATCGTTTTTTCTAAACCCTGTGCAAGTGAAACGCGCGTTTTCCATCCCAACAATCGTTGTGTTCGTTCCACCGACAAGACAGGTTGGTTTCGTTCCACCAGAGAATGATGGTCATCAAACACCACGGGGAGTTTTTCCCCATGATTAGAAATAATGAGGTCGCACACGCGCTGAATAGAAGTATTCATTCCTGTGGCGAAAGTGAAGGTGTGCCCGGAAATATCTTTTTCACCCACACGCTCGGCTAACGTCAAAAGACCCGAGACCGCATCCGAAACATGCATGAAATCACGCGCCAATTTACCATTCCCTTTCAGCATTATTTTCTTTTCCACGAAGACTTGTTTCATAATAAGTGGAATGAGCCGCGAAAAATTCAAATCATTTTCACCATAAATATTCGTATTTTTTGCCACGGCCCCAAAAATAGAGTACGCGTTGAAATAACTCAATGCAATGGATTCCATGCTCATTTTACTAGCATCATACGGGTGCAATCCTTCTCCAGCATCCTCACTGGATTGGTCATAAAACGCTCGCACTGTTCCCGCGAGAATAACGCGCGGTTTCTGCTCAAGAATGCGCACGGACTCTAAAATATTAAGCGTCCCCACCACGTTGGTGCGCATGGTCTCATACGGAGAGTTAATCGATTTCCACGTATCAGATTGGGACGCAAGATGAAATACCACGTCATATCGCCCTTTTTCCAGCAGGGCGTGTACATCTTCTTTATTTGCCACATCGCACGCAAATAGCGTTATTTTTTTCTCGAGACCGGCCACGTGCAAATAAGATGTTTGCTTCAACTGCCGAGTGGTTCCATCCACGAACGCGCCACGATGCAAAAGCTCTTTCGCCAGGTGCACGCCAATGAACCCATTGACGCCCGTAATCAGGACTTTTTTTCCATTCCAGGAGAATAATTTTTCAGTCATGCCATCAGTCCTGCAACACATTACACTAACAAGTGCCCGTGCTTAATACTTCCCGCGAGACGCGCCCATTTGATACAAAACGCGTAACCAATGCCGATAAACGTAATGAGTGCAAAATGTAAAATTGATTTATTTGCCATGAATGTCATTCCCCTCGGCGATGATAATGAAAATTCTTTTTTATCTCCCCACATTCCTGTCGCGGCTCTAAAATCTTCCACGGGGTCAACAAAAAATTTCCATTTGACGTGTAAAAAATCATTACAGAGTTTGGTGGAATGTTTTTTGTGTAATAAAACATCATTCATGTGGTATTTGAACCGCTGCCACGTATACAAGAGAATTTTTTTCACTCCTTTGGGAGTAACGAGGGTTCGGTCACCGTGCCATTTGGCACCATTGACTTTGACATACTCGTATCCTAGTTCGATAATGCGAAACGATAAGTCGGTGTCTTCGCGATAGTAAAAAAAATCCTCATCATACCCGCCCACGTGTTCAAGCAATTCTTTTCTAAAGCCGGTGCTGGTTCCCCCGTAATGACCATACGCCGAAACCGCTCCAACCGTCGGAGAGTCAAATCCATTGACCATTATTTGCAACCAATCGGGTTCAGGATTATCATCATGATCCATGTTGATGACGAGCTCATATTTGGCTGCACGAATACCGGCATTGCGTGCCTTGCACACACCTGAACGCGGAAGAAAAATAAGTGTGACTCGTTTGTCCTTTTCAAAATTCTTTTTCAATAACGCGGGGGTGACTCCATCGAAACTCCCGTCATCGACAACAATTACTTCATATTTTCCATTGAATTTTTGCGCGAGCATTCCATTAATAGCATTAATCAACGGCTGCCCCCCATTAAGAGTCGCCACAACAATGCTTGCCGATTTTGGCACCGGGGTATGTTTTTTTTGGATTGGTTGAGAGGCAATCCCTAGTTCACGCGCAGCATACTCAAGGGCGGGAATGACATGCCCATTCACGTGAGGGGAAGGATTCTTGATTGCACTCGCTATGGCTGCGGATAAATTTTCAATATCATAAACCACCACGCCATATTTTTCTTTTTCAGCCGCGTGAGCCATTTCGAGTTGATGATCATTCGTGTGCTCCCCATATTTCTTGCGTCGTGGAACGATAACTAATGGCACTTGCGCCTGGATAGCTAATCCGATGTTTCCCTCTCCAGCGTGCGTGATAAATAGGTCTGCCTCGCGCACGGTCTTCTCAAACGATTCAAGGGACATAAACTCATGGATGGTCATTTTAGGATGGGAAAAAGGAGTATATCCTCGCTGCACGATGATTTTTCCTTTTATTTTTCCAGCATCCGCCAGTCGGGCGACTTCGTTTAACAATCGCGGAAAGACATCAGGATGCGTTCCCACGGAAACAAATATCATCGCGAGGACCTCCCGAATATGCTTCCAACGTACGTTCCCGCTGGATAGAATGGCTTGAGGCTCCGCCACTGATAGAATGTTTTATCAGCGAACCACGAGACTATTCGTCCAGTTACCCCGGGTTCTTCCACGCGGCAAAAACTCTCAATAAAAATAATAGGAACCCCTCTCAATTTCGCGGCAATGCAGACGGGAACCGTGACATCGGCGCCCGTGCTGATAATAAGTTTGGGTTGCTCGCGCGCAATAATCGTCCATGCTTGAAAAAACGCTCGCAACGTTTGAATTGGATTTCTTGCGGGTCGTTCAATAAAAAATACTTTTTTGTTTTGGGACAATGATTCCGTGTCCGGCCGTCTAAATGTCACAAAGAAATGGTCATGTTTTTCATAGAATGAGTGTAATTGCCTCATTTCGGACAAGTGTCCTCCAGCCGAACACGTCAAGAGAATACTCATTCAAATTCCCCCCGTAAAGGAGATCGTGTCCAAATAATTAAACCAAAAAACGGCCAACGTTAGAAGCGCCACACCCACTTGTAAACCTAGGATAATTAGCACGACTTGGTCTTCTCTAAATTTTCCCCAGCGCATAACAACATGCGTCAAACTCCCTATTTTTTCGGGCGCGCGGAGAGTACCATCTTCTTGCACTACTCCAAATCCCTGCGCCTGCATTTTTGTCCGGCCCTTAAGGATAAGTTCAACAAAATACAAAGCGAATAACATGAGTCCGACTCGCTCAATATTTCCAATAATTGACACCGCAGCAAACGCGGCACCAGCCATTAAGGTAAATGAATCTCCTGGAAATACTTTAGCAGGAAACCAATTGTAATGCAGGAATGCTAATCCTGCTCCAATGAGACCGAGCATGATGATAATAACATCCATTTTTCCAAGAACAATCCCCACAAACAAGAGGGCAAGTGCATTAATGAGAGTGAGTCCCCCCTCCAGTCCGTTTAATCCAGCTAACATATTAGCTGCGTTGCTCGCCCCGGTCACCGCGATGGGAACCACGAGTAGCGAGTATAAAATTCCCAAGTTAACAAAACCAATGAATGGGAGTTCCATGCCCGTATTCCCAATTGTCTGCGGCAGAACCATAATGGGAAGCGCTGCAAAAATAGGAAATAATGCGTGTTGATATTGACGAATCCCCTTCGTCCAGCCAATAATATCATCTAACAATCCAATCAGACCAACGGCGACAATCGTTAAAAGCACGGCGAGAAGCGAGAGTAAGTTGAGCCCGTTGAACAATTCCAAATAAGAATGAAAAAAAAGGGCGAGCATAATTGAAAAAATAAATCCAAGCAAAACAATGGTTCCCCCCATTCCTGCCACGGGTGGTTTTCCGTGCTTGTTGAAATCGCCCCACACAATTTTTTGCATATGCATCCGTCGGATGAAGAAAGGAAAAACAATCAGCGATGGGAGAAAAGCACTCAATAGAACGAGCACATAGCCGAAAAAGTCAAGCATATAATCGAACACCCGCCAGAGGCTTTTTTAGGCAATCTATCGCACGCAAAATGCACATATTAAGGGGCATGGTGCAAAACTCGAAACGCTCGCACCATAAACAATGACCTTAAATTAGTCCGCTCGCAAGAATGATGAATGGTTAGCCAATCCCCTCAAACGATTGCGATGGTCATCCCCTCCCACAAAGAATGCGGGGTATACACGTATGCTCATTTTCTCGCCGACGGATTGAAAACAATTCCCTCATTGAATGTGAAAACAGTCACAAATCAATGCGGCAATAATCTCCTGGCATACCCTCGTTTTGCCCGCGAACTTGAAACCAAGTATGATGTGGTCCACATTCAATATGAATTTGGCCGGTTTGGGAAAATAGGTGTTTCAGGTATAGCAACTCCATTTTTTTACAACGCGTTTACTAAAAATGAAAAAATCATTACAACCCTGCACGAGCTTCCGCAAACGAGCAACAATGTGATTCACTTTTTTCAACGATTTTTTTTGAAAAGCATTCTCGAAAAGTCTGCACGAATAATCGTTCACACTCGTCATATGCAAAAAAAAATAGGCGAATGGTACCCTGTCCACGCATCCAAAGTAGTGTGGATACCCCACGGCATGTTTATGCCGCCCAAAATAAAGCACTCTCCGCGACCGGCTTTTTTGAAAGAAAAAAAAGTCATTGGCTTCTTTGGTTTTATTGTTCCGCACAAAAATGTAGAAGCAATCATTGATGCCCTCAAAGAATTACCCGCAGAATATGTAGCACTCATCGCCGGGGGAGCGAGGGAAAATGACTATTTGGAAACACTTCATGAACGAGCACGCCGCGCAGGTGTAGAATCGCGCATACACTGGACAGGTTTCATTCCCGATGAAAAACAATCCGAAACATTTTCATGGATGGACTTGGTTATTTTTCCATACAAAAATGTCACCGAATCAGGTGCACTTCACTTAGCACTGGGAAATCAACGCATGGTATTAACCAGCCAACTCCCCGCGTTCGAGGAGATTAAGCAAACATATGGATGCCTATCAACCTATTCCGATGAACGAGACATTGCTTCACAGATAGTTTCCTTACTATCAAGTAAAGCCAAACAAAAATTAATTTCTACAGGAATGAAGAAATTTATTAGCGAACGAAACTGGAAAACCGTTGCGCGAAAGCACGCGGACGTGTATCAATCACTTCCGTGATAACTTCATTATTTGATCGCACACAAAATGAACTTGTTCGGATGACAAGTTAGCGCCCATAGGAATCATGAGCCCATTTTCGGAGCAATAATCCGTGTTTGGAAAACTCCCCTTCTGCAGATAAGGAGGCTGCACGTGCGCTGGATAGAATGCGCGTCGCGTATCAATATCTTTTTTCTTTAATTCAGCCGCTAACTCGTCGCGCGATAGGGGAAATTCGTTGGTGACCATGATTTGGTACATCCAATAGGAGTGGGTGACATTTGGCCGCACGGTCGGAATGGTGATTCCGTGAACACGGGATAATTGTTCATTATACAACGCAGCAATTTCTCGCTTGCGCTTCAAAAACTCATCAATTTTTTCAAACTGTGCCACTCCAACGGCGGCTTGCAAATCGGTCATGCGGTAATTATACCCCAACACTTCATGCCAATACCTTTTTTCAGGTCTCATTCCGTGTCCGCGAATGAGGTTGCACTTTTCAATGAACGATGCATCGTTGGATAGGATCATTCCCCCTTCACCGCTCGTAATGGTTTTGTTTCCATAAAAACTGAAGAATGAAATGGGGGCGAGGGAACCGGCTTTTTTGTTTCGGTATAATGCACCATGTGCCTCGGCCGCGTCTTCGATTACGTAAAGGTTGTGCTTCGCAGCAATTTCATTGATTTCATCCATGTCCGCGGGGTGACCCAGTAAGTGTACGGGAATAATGGCCTTCGTTTTGGACGTAATCGCTTTTTCCACGAGTTGGGGGTCCATGTTGAACGTGTCTTTTTGCACATCCACTAAAACAGGTTTTGCTCCTGCATGTAAGGTCATGCTCGCTGGAGTAATGAACGTGTTATCGGGCACAATGACCTCGTCTCCATGCGCAATGTCAAGGGCTTTCAGAATTAAGTAAAGGGCATTCGTTCCATTGGATGTTGCACTCGCGTGTTTGACGCCGCAATAATCAGCGAACAATTTCTCAAACCGCTCAACAAAGGGTCCGCCGCCTAACCATTTGGAATCAATAACCTGTTTGAGATATTTCATCTCATTGCCAGCTTCCGTGTATTGCGTGACGGGAATCATAACACATGAGTGATAGTGTAAGTATTTAACCAATCACCCATATTCGATGGTTGTACGTACACAAATAGCTAAAAAGAGCAAAACAATAGGTGGACTATGCAACTGTTTCCGGGAAAACGCCTCATAGTGTTTGACATTGATGGCACACTCATTTATGCCCATGACATTCATGTAAAAATTTATCAAAAATCCCTGCGAGAAGTAGCAAACGTGGTTGTACCCAACCACGAGCATGAGGAAATTTCGAAACATTTTGGTAAACCGGAAGATGGCGTTTTTGCAGGCATACTTGAAACGTACGGAGTAAAAAATCCGCCTCAATCATTGCTGCGAAAATTGGTTCAAGCCAATATTCAAAATATGAAAATGGCTGATAAACTGATTACTCCCAAAAATGTTCTTCTTGGAGTAAAAAATTTGCTGGAGCTACTTCAGAATCAGGGATACGTTATCGGAGTCATCAGCGGAAATCCACGCCCAAAAGGTGAAGCACTGCTGCGATTTACTGGGTTAAAAAAATACGTGAAGGTAAGCGCTTTTTTTAATGATAAAAAAGACGCTGAAGTGGTTCGAAAACGCGCCGATATTCTCCGCTTGGCCGTTCAAAAAGCATCGAGACAATTGCAGCAAAAAATACTCCCTTCAAGAGTGGTGGTTGTGGGAGACACTCCTTCCGATATTCAAGCTGGAAAAGAGATTGGGGCATACACGCTTGGAGTGGCAACAGGTAATTACACGATGCATGAATTAGAAAAATATTCCCCGAGTCGTGTCGTACGAACATTCATGGAACTTCCCGGCGTAGCTCCCGAATTTCGCACCGGTAGCAAGCGAAGAACAATAGGGACGCGGCCCCGCGTGCATTTGATTCAAAAGACGTCAAACACACGCCTCCGTCATGCACGCCCATTGAAACGCCGTTGAAAAGAGTTAAAAATTTCCTAAAACAACGCGCTCTTGCTTTTCCGACCATTCAATTTCTTTCATGCGTTTCTTCATGTGTTCTTTGAATGGCTTGTCCATTTTTTTGGAATAATAGTTTAGCACGGCATCCGCTAATGCGTCGGGATCTTTTGGAGGGACTAGGTATCCTTCTTTTCCATCCGTAATCCAGTCCACGTTTCCCCCGACGGCGGTGCAAATCACGGGAACGCCAAATCCCCAGGATAGAGGTATGATAGCCGATTCGGAAATGTTCAAGTAGGGCATCACGACCACGTCCGCCGCGTAAAAAACGCGCGCACGGTCGTCTCCTGAAACGTATCCCTCGCGAATGATGATGTGTTCTTTCAAATTCAATTTTTCAATTTCATCAAAATATTTTTGTCGGTCTTTCCAAAACACTCCTTGAATCACAAGTTTGGTGTTGGGTTTTTTTTCAATAATTTTTGGCATGGCTCGAATCAAATACAACAACCCTTTGTACGGTCGAATGAATCCGAAGAAGAGAATAATATCATCTTTCACACCCATCCATTCGCGCGATTCCTTCTTGGAAAAAACCTTTGCTTCCGCTGCGGGGTTGGAGTATGGAGGTTCAATCCAAAACTCTACTTTCTTTTTTGGCAATTCACTCTCAACGAGGCGCTTGTCTGAACTCGACATGGCACACAAATAGTCGGCATTTTTTAGAAACTTTTTAGCCAGTGTTTTGTGCACGTGAGAAAAGGCTTTTCCGTGAAAAAATTCAACTAAATCCATTATTGTTCGCCCCCCATGTGTGGGAAAACGTTTTGCAAAATGACTCCAATTTTGGTGTGCTTCTTGATTCGCTTTTCAATATACCAATAGCACGGCGTGAGATAGGTGGTCCACCACTGAAATAGCACGCGGTCGGGCTTTTCTTTCACAATATAATCGGCGGTTTCTTTCCACGTGAGGGGATTCGTTCCGTCCAAGATGGTGAGAGTTTTGAAGTGGGGATTTTCCTTCGCTCCTTTTTCGTGAATGTCCTTAAACAAAAAAGTAGGATAAATTTTTTTGAACGAAAGAGCGGTAACGTTGTGTTCTTTTGCCAGATTTTGGCACAACTGCGTTCCCGAGTGAGAAATACCCCCCTTGAATGGGGCCACGGGACCGATGATGAAGACTTTCATACGCGTCACGTATTCTTGGCATACTTCGCCGCGTATTTGGCGAACACGCTTTTATCGAAGTGTTCTTGCATGTAGCGATTAGTCAGAACGAGGTCATCGAATGTTCCCGCGTCCACCCATCCGTCTTTGAGTTTGCAAATAGCCAATGTTTTTCGGTGGAGAAAACCATTGTACAAATCAGTGGATTCCAATTCTCCGCGTGAAGAGGGTTTGAACGTCCGAATCATATCGAACACGGCCGGCGTGAGCATGTACAATCCTGTCACGACCCACTGTGATGGAGGAGAGGGTGATTTTTCCACAAACCCTTTTACGTTTCCCTTAGAGTCAAAATCAACCACACCGCTTTTTTTGGCTGCTTCGAGAGTGGTTTCCACGAGTGTCAAGCGGCATTCTTCTTTTCCTTTTTCAAACTCTTTAACATGCTCTTTCATGCTGTCGAGAATAATGTTATCCCCATGAATGGAAACAAATTTTTCATTGCCCACAAATTTTTCAGCAACCGCAATCGCATGAGGAATGCCGGAGGGAGTCATTTGAACTCGATAAGTAATGTCCACCCCGAATTCGCTTCCGTCTCCGAGCAAGTCAATGATCTCTGGCATCGTGTCCGGTCCCGAAATGACGAGGATGTCATTAATTCCCGCATCGATAAGTGTGTGCAGCGGATAATAGAGCATGGGCCACTTGTAAATAGGCAAGAGATGCTTGTTGGTCACTTTCGTAAGGGGTCGTAAACGGGTTCCTTGTCCCCCGGCGAGAATAATTCCTTTCATACTTATCCGCGTTCTCCCACATTTTTCATATTATTAGCAACAAAGGATGCTTTGGCCGCGAGTAAAGGTTCCCACCACTTTTTGTTGTGGACATACCACTCAACCGTTTCCTTGAGCTTTTGTTCAAACGCCGTGTGTTGAGGCGCGTATCCGAGTTCGCGTTCAATTTTTGAAATGTCTAAACTATAT
>CAZKAN010000002.1:17528-17878 GCA_964550925.1 uncultured archaeon
TTCGATCGTGTCCCGGTCGGTCCGCGACGCGTTCGATTTGGCTCTCGTCTTTTCCCATGAGGTGGAGAATTTTCTTCGTGAGTTCAATATTCGTGAGCTCGGTTCCCCCGCCAATGTTGTATACTTCACCTTTCTTTCCTTTTTCGCGAACTAATTCAATGCCGCGGCAGTGGTCTAACACATACAGCCAATCTCTCACGTGCAACCCGTCTCCATACAGGGGGAGTTTTTGATTGTTCAACAATTTGATGACAAACACCGGAATGACTTTGTCCGGGTATTGATACGGCCCAAAGTTGTTGGAACAGCGTGTAATGGACACGTTCAAGCCGTATGTTTCCGAGTACGCG
>CAZKAN010000003.1:0-11553 GCA_964550925.1 uncultured archaeon
AATATTTTCTTTGGTGTGGAGATGCTTTGGTTCACACTCATTCTTTTTTCATTTTTCTCGCGGGAACAATGGAAGTAGTTTCTCCGCGCACGTGCGGGCGGAAATCAAAACCATGGGCATCCCCCCGCCGGGGTGCGTGCTTGAACCCACAAAATACAAATTCTTGAATTCTTCGCTTTTTTGCTGGGGTCTAAACACGCTGCTTTGGAAAAAAGTAGGAGAGAGTCCAAACGTGGCGCCATGATGTAATCCTCCCAACGCCTCCCATTCATTTGGAGTGAGTATTTCTTTCATGCGAATGTGTTTTTTCAAATCCGTGAGGCCGTTTTTCTCGAGTTGTTCAATCACTTTGTCCGCGAAGGCGCTTTTTTCCGTGTTCCAGTCAATATGTAGAGCGTTCTTGGGGTCATTGGAGGGAACGGGGACTAAAACATAGAGAAGATGTTTTCCCGCGGGGGCGAGTGTAGGATTCGTGAGCGAGGGAACATTCACGTAAATACTTGGATTCGTGGGAAGGACTTTTTGTTCGAATAATTCGTGGAAGTTTTGCAAATAGTTTTCGCAGAAGAACACATTATGGTGTAATAGTTGCTCGTATTTTTGGTCCACCCCCAAATAGAGCATGAACGCGGAACACGTGTATTCAAGTTTCTTAAGTTTGGCGTCTGAATATTTTTTTCGATGTTGTGCATCAATGAGTTTAGCGTACGTCGCAGGCAAATCCACATCAGAAACAATGGTTGAGGAACGAATGACTTCGTCATTTTCCAATCGTATTCCCACTGCCGCATTATTTTCAATCACCATTTCGCGCACTTTCTTTCCGTAATGAATTTTTACGCCTAATTCGCGGGCGAGTTTTTCTATTTCGGTGACAATGGAATAAATTCCCTTTCGAGGGTACCATACTCCTTGCGCTAATTCCACGTAGGGGACGATGGAATACGTCGCCGGTGTTAAGAGTGGGCTTTGTCCCAGGTACATGGATTGGAAACTGAAAGCAAGTTTGAGTTTGGGATTCGTGAAAAAGTTTTCCATGTGGTCCCACATCGAATGGAAACCGTCCGCGTGCAGGAAGGAAAATGCTTTTCCCGAAAGTAGAATATCCAAAATGGAAGTGGGTGATTGGGCGATGAAGTTGGAGTATACAGTTTCATACACGTGATATTCGTGCTCGAGGAAACGTAAAAATCCCGGTGCGTCGCGTGGAGATACGCGTGCTATTTCGGCGAGCATGTGGGGGAGATTCGAGCTCACATCCATATGTTGTACGTCCCAAAAGTGCAAGCGATAACTCGGCAGGAGTAAATCGATTGGGAGCACGTCGCTCATTTTTTTCCCGCAATACGTGAACAACTCCTCAAATTCGCCAGGCATGAGGAGAAACGTGGGACCCAAGTCAATCGTGTATCCCTTTACTTTCTTTTGCGCAGCCCTCCCTCCCGGGAAAGGGTTTTTTTCGTATATTTCCACGCGCAACCCATTTTTGGCTAATCGGCATGCAAGGGAAAGTCCACCCAGCCCGGCTCCTACGATTAGAACGTCCGGAGAAGGGGATTGTTTCGCGGGCGAAATAGCTTCCTTTTTTCGGGGGCGGGGCATAGAGTATAGTGTGCACCCTATTTTGTTTTAATTCTCGTTGTGAGGAGGTCTTTTTCTCTCGTTAAAAGTTCTTTCTTTCGTTCATCGGAGACATACACGCGCTGCGTGAACACATCATAGTCTCGCTTTTCGATTTCGGATAGTATTTCGCGGTAGAATACTGCGCACAAGCGCATGCCTAACCGTGCATCTTCCGGCAGATGGGATATTCCTTCGTCGGATTTGGCATAATAATCTCGGGCGCGCGCGATGTTGAATGCCATCATTTGGGAAAAGGAATCATTTTTTTCATGATTAGAAAGTTGTTCACGCGTGTAATTGAATTTTTTCATTTCATCTTGAGGCAAATACACGCGTCCTGCGTCCAAGTCTTCTTTGACATCGCGTAAAATATTCGTGAGTTGCATCGCGATGCCTAATTCAATCGCGTGTTCCAATGCCGAGTGGGGTGCTCGTAAAACGTAAGCCATGAGCAATCCCGGAATGGCGGCGGCGGAGAAACAATACTCATACAATTCATCAAAATTTTCATACGTACTTTTTTCTAAGTCTTTTTTCAATCCCTCAATGAGACGGAACCCCCATTCGGGAGGGATGGTATATTGTTGGCACGTTTGTACAAACGCATGCAAAATGGGGTCGGACGATGTTCCCTCTGCCCATGTTTGTGTCAGATTATTTTTCCATTCATCCAATCGTTTTTTCTTTTCGTTAATGGTGCCGTTTCCATCAATGATTTGGTCGGTCACGCGGCAAAAACCATACGTGGCATAGGCAGCTAATCGTTCACGCTCAGGCAGGTATTCCGCCGCGAGGGAGAAACTCGTGGCGTGTTTGCGGCACATTTTTTCGGAATGAGAATAATCAACCGCGTGCAAAACACTCATACTCTATTCTTATTCTTGGAATTAATAAAACGTTACCAACCGTAATGGGCGGCGCGCGAGTATCCAAATGCTAAGAATGCATCGACAACTCCTTTCTTGTACAAATCATAGTTGTGTGAGAGCACGTTGAATCCGACTTTGGCTTTATCAACCGCGGACAAATTGGATAATTCTCCCGGCATCAAGTGACCAATGCGATTGAGTTCATCTTCCGTGAAATTATAAATGACATTTTTTCCTTTGATTATTTTGTCATACGACGGGAATTCGACACGCCATTTCTTTTCGTATTGTGACAAAAATGATTTGTCGAATTTGTTTTGCGTGAACGCATCTTTTGCTACTTCCGCGGCCATGCGTCCACTCACTAAACTTAATTGGGTTCCCCCTTCGAATAATGGAGAAGTAAACCCGGCAGCGTCTCCTACTAATAGGATTCCATCCCCGCACGTGTTTGCCACGGGTCCCGAAGAAGGAATAGGCCCCCCAAACGTTTTGATTTTTTTCTTGGACTCCCAACCTAATTCTTTCACGAATTGGTCCAAGTATATTTTGGCTTTGGTGATATCATGAGTAACAAGTCCCACGTTCGCGCGCCCATCATTTTTGGGAATCATCCACAAATACCCATGCGGAGCGAGTCTCGGCCACAAGTAAAAGTCCAAGTATTCTTCTTGGGGAATATCCAATAGTTCGTATTGTATTCCGGTCGTGACACTGAAACGCGGGTTCATGTTGAGCATGCGGTTTGCCACTCCTGCGGCACCGGATGCGTCAATAATCATGCGTGCGGAAATTTTTCCTTGGGATGTTTCCACGTTCCATTGTTCATTTTCACGTGTAAGGTTTGTCACCCTCGTTGAGAGAGAAAGTTCGGCTCCCGCGTTTTGGGCTTCATTGGTAAGCCATTTTTCAAACGCGTGTTTTTCCAACACGTATCCTGCTTCCGTTAGCTTTACTTTGTGGGAGTCAGGGAAAATGACGTTGACTCCTTTCACGTGTCGCGCAATCACTTCTTTGGGAAATTTCATGTTGATGCGGGCTTCCGCAATTTCACTCAGGCATTCGCCACAATGCACCGGGTCTCCTACGCTGGCATGTTCTTCGAGGATAACCGTCTTAAGTCCCTTTTTGGATGCATGGATGGCTGCGCTTCCCCCGGCGGGGCCGGCTCCAATGATGGCAACATCGTACGTGGTTTGCGTATCTAGAGTCATAGTATCATCGGCCATAAAAAGAAATTAAAAGGCACCCGGGAAAGGGGGCAGGATTAGTGTCCTGTGCCCTTTCTTCCTTCCATGAGGCGCATGTTCTGAACAAACGTCTCGGGGTTCTTCCAGTTCACGTTCTTCATGAACACATCAATGTAATCCTTGCGTTTGGTCCCATAATCCAAGAAATACGCGTGCTCATACACGTCGAGTATGAGGACGGGGGAGCAGGACCATATGCCACCGTGGTTGTGGACATCACAAATATAGTTGTGTAATTTCATGTCTTCCCAATCGAATGCGAGCACGACCCATCCTCGGGCGCACAATCCCAATGCCTTAAACTCGGCCTCCCATTTTTCATATGAACCAAAGTCTTGCTCAATCATCGTGAGTAAATCCCCGGTGGGTTTTCCCCCGTGTCCACCGAGTGCGGCAAAATATCCTTCGTGTAAGCGCACACCATTCACAGCAAATCCTTCTTCGAGTTTGAGCTCGCGCAATTCCGAATACGTACCATTGGCTTTCGTCAAGTCTACTGTTTTGAGTTTTTCGCGGATTTCATCCGTTTTCTTCACATACCCTGCGTACAGCACGTCGTGGTGTTCCGAGAGTTGTTTTTCGGATAATCCTTGCAATGCCTTGTAGGTTAGTGGTTTAGCGTCAGTCATGGTTTCAACTCCTTTTTCATAACGAATAGTAACGATAGTAAATCAAAATGGATATAAACAAACGCGAATGAAAAAAAAGGGAATTATTCCCGGAGCAACACGACAATATACCCCGCCGCATACGCAGGTTGAACGTTCCGTTGAGCCGGAAGGGATAAGGGAACCGATTCCACTAACACCTTACACGCGTTCAATTCACGTTGTGAAGCTAGTGTTTGGAGGTATTTTTCCTCGCGTTCATTCATTTCTCCCTCCCAACAAATGGTGCCATCAACCATTTTTCGAAAGCGTATCCACAAATACGCGCGACCACTCTTTCCTAATGCACGCGTTACACGTGGAAGGAGTTGTTCGAGCGAACCTATTTCATGAAGCGCACGAAAACTCACAATAATGTCACACTCACTTGGCAGCGGAACGTCGTGCACGTTTCCTTGCACAAATTGATCCAGCATTCGGTGATCGTGTAAAGGAAGGAGGTCGATTCCAATTGTGTGTACAAGCGATGAAACGTGTTGTTTGAGTTCGTGCAGCGCTTGTCCGTTTCCACAACCAATATCTAAAATCCGGCACGATCCTTTTCGTTTCACGTATTCGGCGGCAATTTTTTCTAATGACGAATGTTCACCCAGGTTTCTCAAAAAGGTGTTATACTCATTGAGCGTGTTGTCGCGCAAAATAACTCCCAGCGAATATTTTTCCACGTAATGATGAATGGGATTAGTCATGAATGAAAATGCCGGTTGGTGTTTATTAGAGCAGCGTCTTCGTTTGGGCGGCGAGCTTTTCTTTTAACACGTGAATAGGAATGCGTCCACTCTTTCCCGTGCTTTCATCATGATAATACAGGATGGTGGGTTCATCATATTGCCAACAGAGCAATACGTCTTTTTGGTCGAGTTTAGAATAGAAATCAACTAATCCTTGTCCCACATCCTTCACGTAACACCCTAAATGAGTAAGCGCTTCCAGTTCGGCAAAATATTTGAATGATAATTCGTGATAACGTTTGTTGATGTTGATGGCAAGTAGGTGTGTTTTCCAATCGAATTCTTCCGCGTGCAGTTTTACTCCCGATAATGCGGACAATTCATCGTGAATATTCATGAGTTTGTCCATGTGGAGTTTTACTTTAGGCAAAAGTGCTTCCGCCTCATGGATGGTGAAATACCGGTGAGCCATACGTGGAAACCGATTCTTTTCTTTTTAAGGGAGTTGATTAACGGGAATATTTTTGGACGTGCTCGCGAATTTTTTGATACGCTGTGCGTGAACGGATGGCCGTGCGCAATTCCGCATCTACTTTTCGGGGTTTCGTCAAATAATCCGGTTGCAATAAAACATTGGCTTCAGGAGGGAGGAGCAATCCCTCATTTATCACGAGTTGGGAGAACAACGTGTGCGTGGCGAGTGATTTTTTCACGAGGAATGCGACCACGTCATATCCCATGTACGGGTTGAGTGCCGTGGCCACGGATGTGCTTTTTTGTAATAATTCACTCATCCGAGGAGTTGCGCGCACATGCACAAGGCATTTTTCGCGGAACATCCCTATTCCACGTGTCAATAGTCGAATGGATTCGAACAAATTACTTCCCATCACGGGAGTCATGACATTAAGTTCAAGTTGCGTGGACTCGCAGCTCAGACGGATGGTCTCGTGATTGCCTTGGACTTGTAACGTGATCATTTTGAGTGCTTCTAAAATGCTTGGATTAATTTTTCCAGGCATGATACTGCTCCCCGGCTCCACTTCCGGGAGGTGTATTTCTCCCAAACCCGCGTAGGGGTCCGACCCTAAGAGCACCCAATCGTTCATCCATATTTGTAAATCAGACGCTAGCTCGGAGAGCGCATTGGAATAGTGTTGAAAGTCCGTCATGTGGCTGGTCAAGAGCATTTTGGTAGGTGCCTCACGCAGGGGCAAGCGTGTTTCTCGTGTTAAACGTTGCACGACCGCGCGAGCATAATGAGGGGTGGTAGTGATGCCTGTTCCCACCGCCGTTCCCCCGAGTGGAATTGTGAGTAAATGGTTTCTCGCCTCGCGGATGGTTTCCAATCGTTCACGTAATGACTGAGCGTACACGCTCAATTCTTGTCCAAATGTCACGGGGACAGCGGCTTGTACGTGCGTGCGGCCCGTTTTGGCAAGGGTTGAATATCGCTTGCTTAGTTTTAGGGTTTCGCGAATGGTTTTTTCTAATTCGTTTTCAAGTTCGTGCGAAAATAATAGGGTAGTTACACGTAGCGCGGTGGGAATCACATCATTGGTGGATTGCCCCATGTTGACGTGATTGTTAGGATGTATTCGTGCGTATTTTCCTTTGCGTTCGTGCAATAATTCGAGGGCGCGATTGGCAATAACCTCATTCATAGTCATGTTGAGTGGCGTTCCCGCTCCTGCCTCATACACGTCCACGTCAAACCACTTGTCAAATGTTCCTTTTTCAATTTCCCTCGTTGCGCGTGCAATAGCTTTCCCCACATCTTCATCGAGTTGTTTCAATTTTACGTGTTCTTCGGCCGAGACGCGCTTAATGATTGCCAAGTTGTGGAAAAATTCTCGGGGAAATGTTCGTGTGGAGAGTGAAAAGTTTTCCTTCGCGCGTGAATAAAATATTCCCGCGTACGCATCCACGGGAACGCGTTTGGTTCCGAGAGCGTCTTGCTCGAGGCGATACTGCTTGCGTGTTTTTTTCATTATTTTTTCACTTCGTTAAACGTGTTTTTTGTTTTACGCGTTAATTCGCGCAGTTCCTTTATTTTATCCCCGGGAAAAATGCTTCGGGGGCAGGCGTTGGCCTTTTCGAGGGAATAGTGTATGGGAAATTGTTTGCTAATAAGAGAATGACGTTGCGTGTTGGCGTCGCGGACATCCATGCGGTAACGATAGGCTTTCACCATGGCCGCAGGTCCTAATTCGCCTGTTTTTTGACTCTCAACATTGGCGTTGCACACCCCGCAAAGAATGCATTGGTGGGCATTTCCTAGTTTTTGGACATCATTCACTCCCATTTTGTGATTTCGTTTCACGTCATTTGCACGAGGAGTTATCCACGGGATTACTTTTTCTAATTCATCAAAAAAGGGCTTTTCGTCCACCACCAAATCTTTGATAACGTTATCATGCAAGGGTTCAACGTGCAACGTGTGATGTTCTGTCATGAGGTCGCTGACTTGCGTGACGCAACCCAGGACTGTTTTTCCATTTACTTTGACGCCGCAGGAGCCGCATCCCCCGTATCCGCAGCTTCCGCGGAAGGTTAAGCTCCCATCCTGCGTCTCGTGAATCCGCGTGAGTAAATCAAGCACACTTTCTCCGTTGTTGAGCGTCACGTGATATTCGTGCGTGCGCGCGTGAAAGTCCAGTTGAGGATTGTATCGTGACACGCGCACGTGAAGGGTGGGTTTTTCCACGTTTAACGTTGCGCGCGTTTTTTTCACAGTTATGCGTTGGCGTGTTTTCGTTGCACGTGAACGCGATGTTTGTTTGCGTTTTTGTTGACGTGTTTTTTTGCGTGCAGCCATACTAGTAGTGCCTCGCTTCCGGTGCATATCCTGCGATGATGACTGGTTTGTAGAATAATTGGACGTTTTCTCCGTGCTGCACAGCCATGGAGTGTTTCAACCATTTTTGGTCATTTCGTGTGGGAAAGTCCGTGCGTGCGTGACTCCCGCGGGTTTCCGTTCGTGCGAGGGCACTGGCAATAATGCTTTGGGAGAATGTCACGAGGTTTTGACATTCTAGCGCGTGAATGAGGTCCATGTTAAACGTGAGAGATTTGTCCTCTACGTGAATGGCTTTGCTTTCGAGTGAGAGTTTTTTCCATCCGCGTTGCGCGCTGGTTAATCCAGTTTTGCTGCGATACACGCCCACGTTTTCCATCATGAGGCGTTGGAGTTTTTCCCGGATAACGTGGCTTTTAGTTCCTTTGATGCTGGTTAAAAGTCCCTCCACGCGGGCACGGGCTTTTTCCTCATGTTGTGAGTAATCAACACTCCCCTTGGCGTGTGTTTTTTCACGAACGTATTCGGCCATTTTTTGTCCTGCGATGCGTCCAAATACGATGGTTTCTAAGAGGGAGTTTCCTCCTAACCTGTTCGCGCCGTGCACGGATAAGCAGGATACTTCTCCCGCGGCATATAACCCGGGAAAAGGCGTGTTGGACGCGTCCACAATGACTTGCGTGTGCACATTGGTGGGAACGCCCCCCATAGAATAGTGTGCGGTGGGAATAATTGGGATGAGTTCTTTCACGCAATCCATGCCGAGTTGTTCGTGCACGGTTTTTCGTATTTCAGGAATGCGTTCCATGATTTTTTTCTCCCCCAAGTGTCGCACGTCCAAATATACGTGGTCTTTTTTGGAACCGCAGCCTCTTCCTTGGGCAATTTCACTCATGATGGCGCGCGCAATAACATCGCGCGAAGCGAGTTCCATTTTTTGGGGGGCGTATTTTTTCATGAATCGTTCATCTTTGACGTTTAACAAGTATGCTCCTTCTCCGCGCGAGGCTTCACTGACTAAGAATCCTTTTCCATACATTCCGCTCGGATGAAATTGTACGAATTCCATATCCTCTAATGGTAGCCCCGCATTGTAAGCGAGGGAGAGTCCATCTCCCGTGCAGATGCGCGCGTTCGTGGTCACGGAGAATGCTCTTCCATACCCTCCCGTGGCGAGGAGTACGGCCTTGGCGCGTATGCTGAAGAGTTTTCCTTTCTCCATGTCCCACACCACCGCGCCCGCGCAATGATTGTTTTCCGTGATGAGGGATAATGCGTAATGTTCCGCGTAAATAGTTGAGCGTGCTTTCATGAGTTGATCATACGTCGTGTGCAAGAGCATGTGTCCCGTGCGATCAGACGCGTAACACGTTCGTGCAACGGATTGTCCCCCAAAAGGTCGTTGGGCAATTTCTCCTTTGGGAGTGCGTGAGAAGACAACGCCCCAGGATTCCATTTCACGCACGCGGGAGGGGGCGTCTTGGCAGAGTAGTTTGACCGCGTCCTGGTCGGCAAGAAAATCACTCCCATACACGGTGTCTCGGAAATGGGCCTTCCAATCATCCCCTTCTCCAATGGACGCGTTGATTCCTCCTGCTGCTGCCACGGAATGCGAGCGCACCGGATGGACTTTGGAAATGATTCCCACGTCCATGTTTTGTTTGCGCGCCTCAATCGCGGCGCGTTGACCAGCAA
Source organism: uncultured archaeon (assembly GCA_964550925.1). GTDB lineage: Archaea > Iainarchaeota > Iainarchaeia > Iainarchaeales > VGJJ01 > VGJJ01. The sequence continues at coordinate 9,574 of CAZKAN010000003.1, forward strand.
GCCCTGCCCCAATAATGAGGATGTCGTGAGAAATGACACTCATACGTGAGACAAAAATGGCTCCAATTTAAGGGTGATGGGCCCGTGTTTTCGTGTAGAGTGCCATCCACTCGCGTGCAATGGACTTTTTGCTGTAGTGCTTCACCCATTTCTTCGCGTTGAGCGTGAGTTTTTTTCGTTGGTGAGCGTCTTGCATGATTTTCTCTATTTTTTGGGCACAATCTTCCACGTTGTTGGCTTCAAACAATAATCCCCGCTCGTTTTTTCCTAGTGCCACGGGAATGGCGCGCGCATTCGCCCCTACAACACACAAGCCGGCAGCCATGGCTTCTAACACGTACAACCCCTGCGTCTCCATGGGCGATGGAGCAATGAGGAGGTGGTTTTGCTTGACTGAGCGTGCGAGTTCTTTTCCGCGCTTGACACCTAAAAAGTGTACGTGTTTTTCTAATCCTAATTCACTCGCAAGTGATTGAAGTGATTTTTCCGCGGGACCCGACCCGATAATGTTCATCTCCACATTCGTGTATTTTTGGGGAAGCGTTTTTGATGAACCTTTTTCTAAAAGGTTCTTGCGCAAAAGAAACAATGCTTCTAATGCCACATCAATGCGTTTTTCAAAGGAGACGCGTCCAAAGTAACACAAATTAATTTTTTTTCCCCACGCGGCATTTTTTCCATTGGAGAATAATTCATAATCAATGGCATTCGTGAGCACGTGCACGTTTTTGAATCCGTGTTCGTGTAATTCGTCCGCTAGTACTTTCGTGGGAGTTGTTATCACGTCGCATTTTCCATACACGTGTTGGGTGTACACCCAGGTTAATTGTTTCATGATGGGATTGTTTTTGATTTTGGGAATGGGAACGTAATCCAAGAATTCCGACACGAGCGTGTGAAATGTTCCGATCACTGGAATGTGTGCTCGTTGCGCGTACTTGATTCCTTTTTGGGCAACGAAGAAGGGAGTGTGGACGTGAACTAAATCCGCGTGAAATTCCTTGAATGCTTTTTTCGCCGAAGGGGGAACGAGGTAGGCCATCAGGTAGTCCGTGTACGTTGGGAGCGGTTCAGCGGGAAGCCAAATGATTTGAGTGTTTTTGAGTTTTGGAATTTCACTCGGAAATTTTTTGGGTTTGGGGGCAAAAATGAGGAAGTGATGCCCTTGCTGAGATAAAGTATCAACCATGTTGAGGATGCTCGTGGTCACCCCATTTACTTGAGGCCAGAATGAATCCGTGAAAATGGCGATGCGCATGGTCAAACCAACCGAGCAGAGTATTTAAGGAGCGGGTGACCGCCCCTGTGATGTACTTATTTGGTGGATGTCGAATGATTGCAGACGCAATGGAAATGTCCCCACGCCGCACATTCTTTTTCGACTTCGTTCACTTCAACGGGGCAAATGCAGTGGTAATGCCCCCACGCCGCGCACGTTGCATACGGGTCTTCATCCGCCACATAAATGGTTAATCCTGCAACACTTAGTGACATCACTGAAATAAGAGAAATCAATAAAATTAATTGAATCATTTTCATACCATCACTCCTTGACCCACATCTTTGTTTGACTATCTTAAACGTTTGGATGCACGAGGTTACTCGCGCACATCCTCGTATTTGCGGGAGGCTTTTCCCGTGAAATGATACCGTACACCGTTGTACAAGTGGAACCCCACGTATTTGAGGTAACCCCATTTTCTCACCCGGCGCGCGGACACATAATGTTTCAAGCGCGCGTGATAGTGTAATTTTCCGTGTTGCGAGGCTCGTTTTCCTAAGTCTAAATCCTCACACGTAATGTATTCCGTGTTGAACCCTCCAATTTTCTCAAACACATCGCGTCGGATGGCTAAGTTTGAGCCGATGGGATTGTGCATGCGTAACAAACTCATGAGTCGTAAGAATTTGGGCATGAAGAAGGTGGATAACCATTGCTCGTTTTCCCTTGCTTCTGGTGGTCATTTTACTTCTCTATGG
>CAZKAN010000003.1:11563-17581 GCA_964550925.1 uncultured archaeon
TTTCAGTTACGTATGAATAGATAACCGGACCATAAATGAGAGTGATGTCCGGGTTTTTTTCAAACGTTTCGTGTATTTTTTGGACCCAATCCCTGGGTGCACGTGAGTCTGCGTCCGTGAAAGCAATTATTTTTCCACGCGCAGCCTTTGCACCGGCTTGTCGTTCAAACGCAATGCTTCGTTTTTTTTCTAACACGACTTTGTCGGCGAGCGGTTTGGCGAGTTTGACCGTGTTGTCTTCCGAATGGCCATCCGCGACAATGATTTCGTATTTTCCACTAAATTCTTGTTCCCGCAGCGCATTCAAACAGGACACGATGTTCTTTTCCTCGTTGAGCGTGCAAACAACAACCGATACATCCACGCGTTGAGAGTCAGACATACCTTTGTTCACTCGTACTTGGAATTAAAACCCTCTGGAACAGGGGACGAAGAGTCCCTGTTGAGCGTTTACGCGAGCAAGACCTTCAAGTAAAACATGGGCGAGACGAAACTCTTTCGTGCTTCTTCGTTGACGAGCATTCCGGAGATAGTGTCGCGAATTTCTTTGCTTCGGGATGCTTTACCAATGACCATGTTCAACAACCACTTGTGTCGACCCATTTTTTGGAGCATGTAACTCGTATGGAGTTCAGGACCGATTTCTTTCCATAAACGGGTGTCGTATTGCGACATGTGTTCCTGCGTGAAGTTGTTGGCCTTGAATGCTTCATCAATGATTTCCGAGACGTATTTTCCGCTGGTCATAGCGTTTCCCACTCCCTCTCCGGAGAACGGGTCCACGAGCGAGGCAGCGTCTCCCACCAAAAACCATCCTTTTCCGTGGAGTTTTCGTTTGAATGAACCAAACGTAAGGGTCCATCCTTTGACATCCGTGAGTTTTTTGGCATTCTTGAATCGTTCTTTGAATAAGGGGTGTTCTACGATTACGCGTTCGGTTTCCGCGACTAAATTCACGCCTTTCTTTTGTCGATCTGTAGAAACCATTCCTAATCCCACGTTGGCTTTTCCATTTTCAAGGGGAAAAATCCAAAAGTAGCCGGGCATGACGGAGTCAATGAAATGAATTTCAATGTTGGGCGTCATTCCAGATATTCCTTCGTAATACACGCGCGTCGCCATGCACAAGTGTTCGTCGGGAACTTTTTCCGCGCCTACTTTGTTGGCTACAAGAGAGGTGGCTCCATCGGCTCCAATCACAAACGTTGAACGAAATTCGTATTCTTTCTTCGTGTTCATGTCAAATCCTTTGACTCCGACCACGGTGTCGTTGTCCCAAATCAAATCCGTGACTTGGAATTCTTCTTTCACATCGACCATTTTTTTGGTGTGAGAAAATAAAAAGTTGTCAAACACGATTCTCCTACAAACGTATCCGCGTGCTTTCGTGTGTCCTTCTCCATCTTTGACAGGAAAAGGGATTTCGAGCATTTTTCCTTCGGGCGAAGAGAAAACAAGTCCATATACTTTGGCCGTGTCGAGTTTTTCCATTTCGTGTTCGATGCCGAGCTCTTTCAACATGCCCACACTTTTTCCCGATATTGCGTCTCCGCATATTTTGTCGCGGGGATACTTGGCTTTGTCCAATAGTAAAACGTTGTATCCTTTCTTGTGCAAAAACATCGCGGATGAGTTTCCGCCCGGGCCCCCTCCCACGACGATAACGTCATAGGTGTTCTTGGCTTGAGTAGAGGGCGTGTTTTCAGCAGTCATAAGAGAAATACGCCTGGGAAAAGAGATTTAAAGCGTGGCGGTAACTTCGCCCAAAAGGGCGTTAAATAGTGAAAATTAGGACTTTACTCGGAGTTCGTGCTCTTTCGCGTTCATCACGGCCTCCAAGTCTTGTAATGGTCTGTTTTGCCCCTTGTTCGTGACGTATGTGATAGCCACCCCTTTCATTCCCTTACGTGCGGTGCGTCCAATGCGATGAACATAGGTTTCATTTTCTTCGGGAAAATCAAAATTAATGACGTGAGTGATGTTTTCAATGTGGATTCCGCGCGCCGCAATATTCGTTGCAAGTAAGAGTGAGTATTTTCCTTCATCAAATTCTGCCAAACTGCGTTGTCGCTGGACTTGGGACAAATCCCCATGAATGGCCGCGGCGCGCACGCCATACTGGTAGAGTTGTCTCGATAACCAGTCCACGGTTTTTTTGGTGGAGCAAAAAATGATTCCTCGCGTGATGTGAAAGTGTTGAATGAGTCCAAGCAGCATGTGCACTCGTTCACGGGGGTCCACGTTCAAGTAGTATTGTGTCACTCCCTCCACGGTTAGCGTGTCTTCGCTCAAGTTGATTTCGTCATACTCGCGCAAATATTTTTTGGCGAGCGATTTAATTTCGGGGGGCATGGTTGCCGAGAATAATAATGCTTGTTTTTCGTGGGGGAGTTGTGCAAAAATGGTTTCAATATCGTCCTTGAATCCCATGTCCAGCATTTTATCGGCTTCATCTAACACGGCCATGTTGACGTGAGATAAGTCAAGCGTCCCACGTCGCATGAAATCCATCATTCGTCCGGGTGTTCCTACAATGATTCCCGGTCCCGCGTGGAGTGCGGCTGCTTGCGTGTTCATGCTCGCTCCTCCGAAGAGGGCAGTAATTCGTGTGTGCGTGTATTTTCCTATGTTTTCTAATTCGTCTCGGACTTGTAAGGCTAATTCGCGCGTGGGGACGACGACAATGGCTTGTGGTTTTTTTAGTTCAGGTTGGACGTGCATGAAAATGGGTATTCCAAACGCGGCTGTTTTTCCCGTTCCTGTTTTGGCTTGTCCTAACACGTTTTTTCCGCTCAAAATGAGGGGAATGGTTTTTTCTTGAATGGGTGTTGGTTGCACGTACCCAAGTTCATCTAGTCCTTTCATCACGGCCGCGGGCAAGTGCATGTCCGCGAATCGTTTCGCGTGAGACGAGGAAGTAGGGCGAGGTGTTGATGCAACGGGGGAAGGAGAATGATGAGGGGGAGTGGCTACTGGAGCGGGTGCGTGAATCGTAGGGGCAGGAACACGCGGAGTGGAAACGGGGACTGGTGTTTTTTTGGTGGCAGGCGAGCGTGTTTTCGCACGTTTTAGAGGGGTGGTCGCGCTCTTTTTCTTAGTATTTGTCGGCATACTACTTCACTCGGTGACGCAGGGAAATTAAAGGGATGCTTTTTCGCGCATGAATTACCGTTTTTTGGCTCGTTTAACGTGTTGTTTTCCTTTTTTGGCACGCTTGAGTTTGGGCGAGGATACGTGTGTGTGGACTTTCTTTTTGACCGCTTTGGGGGTAGCGTTTTTTTTCTTTTTTTTCCGCACGGACGGCAGGCGAATAGTTTTTTTCTCCGCGAGTACGAAAGCAGGAGTTGTTTTCCGCGTCGCGGTGTGAATAATATGCGCAAATTCTTCCACGTTCAACGCCCCCGTGATGGGGAAGTGGTTGATGTAATATGCGGGAACGCCCCTCACGCCATTTAGTTTAGCGATGCGCGTGTATTCTTCTATTTTCGCGTGGTTTTTTTCATCTTGGATGAATAGTAAAAATTCTTCCGTGTTTAAATGAAGAGCGTGCGCAGCACGTCGCAACACGGCAAAGGAGGAAATGTCCATCGTGTGTTCGAATGCGAGTCGAAAGATTTCGTCCAAGTATTTTTCCCCGCAACCCTGTTGGAGTGCGTACAAATATCCCGTGAGTGCACGTTTGGAACTTGCCTCATATTTGGGGTGATAAATCAAAATATTTTCACGCATTCCTAGAGAGTGGAGTTCGCGATAGGTTTCATTCAAGTGTTCGTGTCCGATTATTTTTTCGCGGGTGACGCGGTGGTCCTTGTCGTGCGTGTATAATTCGAATGGCACCCATTCCACGTGATAATTTTTCACGCCCGTTTTTTGGAGGGCATGCACGAGGCGCACCCTTCCCAAGTAGGACCATGGACACATGAAATCAAAGTATGCGGTGATGCGCAAGGGGCTTTCTTCGCGCATGTTTGTTGGGGCCATGTGCAAAAGAATTCAAGGGCGTTTTTAATGACGACGAAACGCGTTATGTATTATTTTTCGTGGGTTTTTCTTTGTTTACACGCAAGGAAAGAGGATGAAAATCAGCCTCATCCCTGCCCACTTGCGTCCGCGCGAGCGGGCGTGGAATAACGGCGTTGCCCGCCTTTCGGATGTGGAATTGGTGGCGATTATTTTACGCTCGGGAAGGAAAGGTAAAAGTGCCATTGAGCAAGCACACGATATTTTGTCCGCGTGCGAGGGCGATTTGAGCGTGCTCAAGAATAGGGATTTGACAGGCCTCGTGAAAAGTGGGCTGGGAAAAGTGCAAGCCATTGAATTGCACGCCTGCCTTGAATTAGGTTCACGTCTCCACCACGCCAAACATGAACCTGTTTTCATGGAGGATGCCGTTGTTTCCGTGTCATCCATTTTACGTCAGGAATCAACGGAAATTTTTTACCTGATCTGTTTGGACATGCGGAATAAATGCATAGGTTCTCCACTCCGCTTGCATGAAGGAACGCGTTTCCGTGTTCACGTGGATGCGCGCGAGGTGTTAAACAAAGCGTTGCAGCGCGGAGCCGGGAAAATTCTGGTGATGCACAATCATCCCTCGCAACAATGCAGTCCTTCTCCTGCCGACATCATGCTCACGAAGCAAATTCTCGAGGGAGCGAAGTGGATGGATATTGAGCTCGTTGATCACGTGATTGTGACGCGGGAGGAAATGATGAGTATGCGCGCGAATGGTTTACTCGACTAATTTTCACGTGTACGCGCACGCGTCTCCTTCACAGGTTTCCCCGCCCGCAATCATGGTTCCTCCGGCAGAGGAACTGTTGACGGGATACACTTGACTTTCTACGGGGTTGAACGCATACGATGGTTTGGCAAAACCATAGGGAAGAATGTGCACTTCTCCCCAGGCAGGAATAGTGATGAATACGCTTAATCCTGAATCCGTGCCGCAGCTTCCGGTGGGAGACACGCCTACCGAATGAATAGTTGGTTTCTCGTACGCGGGAATGCCCATTTCAGTCAACCATGCGTGGACGCGTTCCACGACCTCTGCCTCGTTGCCGCTGCTCAAATCCGGTGTCCCCCAGGGAGGTGTTTGGCAGAATTTAGTCTTGTATAAGTATTGTCGCTCTTCCGTGTTTTCCGTGTCAGTGAATAATTTGGTTTGTTGCGGCCCCGGAGAAATAAATCCGAGGGATGATAACAAGTCCACATCTTCTTGGGCGAGGACACCAATTCCATACTTATCAGTCGAAAGTTTAGTGCATTGTTGACTCAGCGTGACGCCGCGAATGTGCGCGAGATAGGTGACGTTGACTCCTTGTTCTTCTAACCATTTTTTCAATAATTCAAAGTCTTTCTCCACGTTTCGCACGGGCACGTGTTCGGTGTTCCATTTGTTGGCGAAGCACTGATACGGAGTCACAATTCTCCATTCAGCCGCAGCAAAGTCAGGTGTTTCTTCCGGCCATGCGTACGCGCCTTCTGTGACAAATCCTAATCCTTCCGCGGCAATTTGTTCGTCGGCTGAAATGATGATGCGATAGGTTTCTCCGCTCGCACAGCTGCATGCTAAACACACGGCCAACCCTTCGGGTGCGGGAGTGTATGAAACGTGTTTGGGAGTAATTCCATTTTCTTCTAACCAATTCGTGAATGCGACCTTATCCTCGGTCAGGATAAATGCATTCGTGTCCATTTGCCACGGGTTGGAGTTACATTGTGTTAATCCGTACACGGCCGAGATGGTTGACGCGTTCACGATATTTTGTATGGTGAACGTGTTCGTTTTGAGCGTGTGTTCACTTGAACACGCGGCTTCGGAAATGGGTTTTTCGGACGTGCAACCGACTCCATATCCGAGAACTCCTTCATAGTTTCCATTCGCGGAAATGGTTTCGTAAAAAGCAATGGATTTTCCACTCTCTAATACGTTTGGGATTCCTTCCCAGATACATGTTTTCCCAGGAAGCAAAACCCCTTCTCCCGTTGAAGAGTTTTTTCGTATCGTGTAATCGT
>CAZKAN010000004.1:0-17002 GCA_964550925.1 uncultured archaeon
GCGATTATTCATCCGGGGGATTTATTCGACCATAAGATTCCTACCCAAGAGGTTTGGAACGAATCCTTTGATTTGTTGAGCATTTTGCAAAAAGGAAAAAACCCCGGAGTAAAAATCACGCACCAAAAAAGAGACAACTCTACAAAAGAATTTTCCTATCAAGGAATTCCCCTCATTGCCATTGCCGGCACCCATGAATACCGTTCAAAAGATTTGAAAAACGCCTTACAAGTGTTGGAAACCGGAAACTTTCTCACATGCTTGCACGCCTCGCACGCATTCATCGAAAAAAAGAACGAAAATGGTGAAATCGAAAAAGTCGCGGTACACGGCATGAGTGGTATTCCTGAGAAGCGTGCGTTAGAAGCGTTGAAAATGTATAATCCTCAACCCGTTCCAAACGTGCATAATTTGCTCGTGTTGCATCAATCCATCAAAGAGTTTCTCCCGAGTAAGGACGACATGGTCGCTACCATTGGGTTGGAAAATTTGCCAAGCGGGTTTGATTTGATGGTGAATGGTCACTTGCACTGGACGAGTTTAACGGAATGGGAGGGAAAAAAACTCTTGATTCCGGGTTCCACTGTCTTCACGCAAATGAAAAACCTCGAGGGAAAGAAACCCAAGGGTTGGTACGTGTACGATACGCAGACGCGTGAATTAACCATGCATCACTTGCCTGTGCAGCGGAAATTATTTTATCACAAGCTCAAATTCAAAGATGCGACCCCGGACAAAATCCTTTCCGTTTGCCGTGAGGTGGTGGAAAAGGACCTTTTGCACACGAATACGGCGCACACGATGACTCCCCTCTATCGTTTGAAAGTCACGGGAACATTAGCCAAGGGTTTCACGCAAGCGGATGTGGACCTTTCATCCGTGTTAAAAGCGTTTGAATCCAATGCTCTTTTTTCGTGTACGAAAAAGTTTTCTACAGGAACATTTGTTTTTCGCTTGGATGAATTGCGCGCGTTGCACAAGACGAATACGTCATTATCCAAGATGGGGATTGATTTGTTGGAAAAAAGCCTCGAGCAAACCGTTTTGAACAATCGTTTAGACGTTAAACGCTTGTTTGAATTGTTGGAAGACAAAGAAAATATTGAGAAGGTAGTTCAATTATTGCACGCGGGAGAATTAGTATCCAACGCTCCCCTTTCCGTGGAAACAACTCCTTCGAATACGCCTTCTTTGGAGATAGTGCAAACTAAACTTTCCTAATTTTTAGGGGAATGATGATACTCCGTGAGCGCGTGCAGTGCTTGTGCCGCGTCAATGGGTTCTTCAAACGTTTGAATGCCTTCTTTTTCTAATAATTTCATGTGCATTTTAGCAAACTCTCCGCCCGCACTCACAACTAATACCGGTTTTTTTCGCTTGGCGAGGAGGGAGGACATGCTCTCAATAATATCCGAATCCAGGGTGGGGACTTGGAATAATAGAATGAGTATGATGGAGTCCACATTCTCATCTTTGAGCGCGTTCTCCATGGACACCATGAAGCGATTATTGTCCGCATCCCCTGTCAAGTCCATGGGGTTCTTGATCACCGCATAGGATGGTGACGCAGCCATAATGGGTTTTCGGTTTTCCATGCTCATTTCCGCTAGTTTGAGGGAGGATCCTTCCATCGCGTCCGCGGTTAATACGCCATACCCTCCTCCATTCGTGATGATTTGGGCGCGATTTCCGCGGGGGGTTGGTTCACTCGAGAGGACGCGGGCAAAGTCAAACACTTCACGCATACTATTAGCGCGAATCAAACCGGTTTGTTTAATCACGGCATCAAACACTTTGGCACTTCCGGCCAAGCTTCCCGTGTGGGAGGCTGTTGCGCGTCCTCCGGCTTCGCTCATTCCGCCTTTGATAATAATCACGGGTTTTTTCTCGGAAACTTTTTTGGCTACTTTGAAAAATTTTTCACCGTGTCTTACTCCTTCTAAATAAACGCAAATCACTTTTGTTTCTTGGTCTTCCGCGAAAAATTCGAGCAAGTCGGCTTCATCCGTGTTCATGGCATTACCATACGAGACAAATTTGGCTATTCCATAGTCTTTGCTTCCTGCCCAATCCAAAATAGCGCTTCCTAACGCCCCTGATTGGGAGATGAATGATATTTTTCCTTTCTTCGGCCGCATCAAACGATAGCGCGGTAAGAAGAGGGTGTCAATGCCTGTTTTTACGTCCATGACCCCTAAACAATTGGGTCCAATGCACGGCATGTGTTTGTATTTGTCCATGGCAGCTTGCAACTTTTTAGTCAAATCGTGATTGCCCACTTCAGAGAATCCCGCGGAAATAATCACGCATGCTTTCACTCCTTTTTTGCCGCATTCTTCAATGGCTTGCGGAACAAATTCTCCGGGAATGGTTATCACGGCTAATTCCACGTTTTCTTTAATGGATGAAAGAGACGGATAGCATTTCACATTCAGAATGGACTCTGCACTGGGGTTTACCGCGTATAATTTTCCACGGAATCCCCCTTTCACAAAGTTTTCCAACGTCACATACCCAATTTTTCCCGGGTTTCGTGACGCGCCAATGATGGCCACACTTTTGGCGTTGAACACGTAGGAGAGGTTGGGTTCCATACGCTCAACAAGCAAAATTGGTCTTTATATGGTTTGCTCGAGCGGCTGTTTCTTCGTGCGTTTTATGGCAAGAAGTCTTCGTTCTTAATTTTCTTGGGCAGGTATTCTTCCGTGATGAAGCGAATTCCCTTCTTGGACAAGGCTTCGAGTTCCATCTTAATGTTCTTTTCTTTCATCAGGTTGAATTCGTTCTGCCATTCTTTTCGTTTGAACCACTCGTACGATTTCAATTCATCCAAGCGTTTGATGTCCAATTGGTTGAGTTTAATGGTTACTTCTTTAGGAATTTTGAACTTTTCAACGTCTCCAACTGTTAACCCAATGTATTTCGTGTCAGGTGTGGCGAGTTTTTCTTCCGAGTACGATAACGAGATACTTCCTTGCTTAATCACCGAGTAAATGTACATTCCCCAGGGGTCGGCATCCATTAATGCGTACACGGGGAGTTTGTGTTCTCTACTCAAGCGTTGCACGAATCGTCGTTCTCCGCGCGCGGCTTGTCCTCTTCCTGTAATAATAATACAATTCTGTTTCTCCCAGAATTTATCTTCATTGAAACGGCGCCACACAGCATCCTTTTCGATGAACAATACGTAATCGGCTTTCATTTTTTTGATTTCAATGCGGTCTTCTTCCACGTTCGAGGGCACGGACCATCCACCGGAACCCATTTTGGCTAAATCAATGATGTCTTTTCCATCTTGTACAACCATGTCTCCCGCAATGATTCCTTTCGCGGACGCAGCCAAATGTAATTCTTCGCGCAACAAGTTGAGCGAGGCTTCAATGTCTTCAATTAATGGGTCGGATTCGGCCTGGTCTTCGAATGTGTTTTCTTGCGTTCCTTCAATCGTGTGTTTGAGTGCGTAGTAGAGATCACGAATCGACACCGTGGCGTTTTGTTGAATCACTTTTTTGATTTCGTTTGCCACGAGCGTGGTTTGCATAAACTTGCGCGTGTGAGCGATGTTGAGGAATTGTCTTTCCGATGTTTTGTCTCCAAGTTTAATTGTTCGTGTTTTTTGGTCGAAGAAAATGTTTCCGAGTGAGCGGACGGGGAGTTCCATGGTGGGGTTGTCTCCCTTGTTGATTTGCTGTACGAGCGTTTGTCCAAGGGTCTCGAGTTTTTTGATGACTTCCTTGTCTTTTGTTTTCGTGTCAACCATTATTCATCCCCTCCATTATCGTCTTCGGCCGCTTTCTTTTTTCCTTTACCTGTTTTGGCTTCTTTTTCTTGTTTATTCAATCGTGCGAGTTCTTTTTCCAAGTCCGCGTCGGATTCGGCTTCGAGTTCTTTTTCTTGTTGCTCGTCTATTTTCAAACGCTTGGCCACAATGTCCAATAGTTTGTGTTCAATAGGCTTGGGTTCTTTTTCGATGAGTTCACCCAACGCAATGGCCACTTCCACCGCGTACTTCATGTAAATTCTCTTCTTTTCTTGTTTGAGTTTTTCGCGTTCTTTTCCAATGATGTATCTCGCGGTGCGTCTTCCCGCGTCCATAAGTGCTAAGCGTATTTCTTCCACAATGTCTTCATCATTTGATACGGCTTGTTTTCCCGCACCGGTATAGGGAATGTGTACTGAGATGAGGTTCACGAAAACGGTTACGGGGGCGGTATCGGCGTCTTTGATTCCGTAGCGTTTCCAATCCACCGTCTTAATGGCTTCGGTGATTCCACAACCACCCGTGTCAAATAGTAATGGCACGCGGTTCGCGAATCGCATGATTTCCATGCGCATTTCTTCTCCTACGCGTCGTCCGGCTTTTCCACCATACGCAACGGCGGTTTCCACTTGGAAGGGGAATCCTCCTTCTCTCACGGATGGTTTGCGTGTGACCACGCTCAAAAATTCGGGTTCGACAATGCTTCGTAATGATTTGTCGACTTGTTCTTCTCCAATCGGTCGTAAAACGTCCGTGCGTGGGGCGATGAAATTAACTCCTTTGAATGCTTTGATGAGTTCTTCAATTTCTTGCCAGGATAATTGATGCGGATCCTTGTTCAAGTCGAATGAAACTTTTTCTTGGATTTCTTTCAACGCGGTGTCGCCCATTCTGTCCAGTTCTGTTTTCAAGAAGGAGTTTGTTTTTCGCGACGGGGTGGATTTGGCCATGTTCAATAATTCATCCACCGTCACTCCTTTCGGATGAGGCTGTACTTCTTCGGGTTTTTCAGGAATTTTTTTGGCTGTGCGTTCAAACACAATGGTTTGTCCTGCCGGATCCGTAAACGTGATTTTGGCGTGGGGGTTTCCAATGGCCGTTCGGCGCAAATATTCTAAGGGTCCTTGTTCATTGTTCACGTATTTCATTTCTTTGAATTGGGCTTTGACGGCCGTCCCCTTGAACTTTTTGGTTAAAATTTGGATGTTTGAAACTTTGGGTTGGTTGTATTTGGTGTCAATGCTCACGTCGCAGGAGAATACTTCTTTAGCATTTCCCGTGATGACTTTGACTTCTTTTCCCGTGGTCATTTGCGAGAGCATCGTACAGCCTGCGGCTCCAATTCCTTGTTGTCCGCGCATTTGCATGAGCCGATGAAATTTAGTTCCTGCGAGCAATTGTCCGAATGCTTTTCCAACGGTTTGCTCCGTTAAACCGGGTCCGTTGTCTGTGCTCGTGACTTCGTAGTGTTCATCCGCGAGTTCTTTGATTTGGACTTCAATATCAGGTAAAATGTTGGCGTTTTCACATGCGTCTAACGAATTTGTCACGTATTCGTGAATAATGGTGGTGAGTGCTTTGGTCTTCCCTGAGAGTCCGAGCATTTGTTTGTTTTTTTTGAAAAATTCTGCCACGGAGTGTTCGCGAAATTCTTTGGCTAGGTCTTGGGCGGTGACATTCTCTTCTTTTTCGTGTTTTTCGGTTTGGGGAGCGTGGGCCATGCGTGTTTCACCTGAATTCGAACTCTTCACTGGTTGTGAGTGATTGCCGTAAGTAATTTAATACAGTGGCGTGCTCGGCTCCCTTGACAAGCATGGTGATTGCCTGGATGGCCTTCTCTACATTATCGGCTTTTCCAATGATTCCGACCGTTTTACCATACACGGAAATCGTTGTATGTGTGTCTTGTTCTATTTTTTCTCTAATCATTCCGTCTTTTCCGATGATTCGTCCTTTTTTGGATTGGATGGCTTTGTGGTGTTTTCCTAAAAACTCGGTCAAATTGATTATTTCTAAATAATAATCATCCTGCGCGAGTTTCATGGCGTGTTCGGGGGAAAATCCTCTTCCGATGGCGCGCACAATGTTGGCGGCTTTCAATACTTGGGCAGCGTCTTCGGCTTCTATTTCTACGTCGCCATTTTTGCTGTCAATTCTCACGCGTGTCTTGGTTTCTTTTTCAATATTTTTCTTCGTTCCGCCGTTCGGGCCTATTGCTACGGCCACTCGGTCTTTGGGGATAGCGAATTCGTCAATCATGGGAGGGGATCCACCGTTCAGGGTGCATACCTAGTTGAGCGTGTGAACCTTTAAGAGGGTTATTCTCTCCGTGAGGGTCATTTTCCGCTTTCTTTGGCTTTTTTCACGTCCTCGTAGAATGTGTCAAACGTCAATTCCTTGAGTCCCATTCGGTGGAATACTTTGAGCATGTTGCTCAAATCTCTTTCGTAGAACTTTTTAGCATTTGGATGAATCGTGGGAATGGCTTGTCCGCAGTCAATGATAACCGGTTCATCATTTTGTACAAGTATGTTGTATTCGCTCAAATCCCCGTGAATGATTTTAGCATTTAGCATGCGTGCGATGTTTAGGCAAACATTTTCATAGAATGCATCCACATTTTTCACGTGTGAATCCTTCAGTCGCGGCGCCGGTTCTCCTGCGTCTCCGATGAATTCCATGACTAACACGTTTTCTTTTGCCGCTAATGGTGTAGGAACGTTTACTTTGCTTTTTCTAAATCGTTGGAGTGCGGAGAATTCTTTTTGGGTCCACGCAAACACGATATTTCTCTTGTCATGCTTTGCTTTTTTGAATCGTGGTTCAAAATCCAAGTATTCTTCCATTCGTTTGAAATCGCTGGTTTCTATTTTGTATATTTTGATTGCACGAAAGTGTCCCGCGTTATCCACCGCGCGGAATACGTGGGCTTCTTTTCCCGTGGCAATCGTGTATTCCAAGTGGTCAAAGTGTCCTTGCGAGGAAAGAGTGTGAATGGTTTTGATGACATTTTTGTCGAACACTTTGGCAAAGGTCTTTCGCAAATCTTCTTCGGGGAAGAGCTTGGTTAAGTTGTATTCGTCTGGCGTGGTCATGTATGCGTGAGTGTTTTTCGTAGAATAATAATCTGCCCATCAGATGGGGAGTTTGGTCAACAGTCCCATGCGTTTGAGTTTTTCCGTTTGCAAGGGTAAGTATCTCCACACCACGTCTGCTTTAATGGGTTGAAAGTCCCACAATCGCACGATAATCAAATCGCCTTCTCTCATCCAGACTTTTTTCTTTAATTTTCCGGGTATGCGGCAGTGTCTTTCTTTTCCATCTTCGCACGCGGCTAATATTTGGTCGGCTCCATGAAGTTTTACTACGATGGCAAACATTTCTCCGTGGTCGCGGTAGGGTTGTCTGAGCTTGTATTGGACTTCTCCTCCCTCCGTGTTGGTTTCTGTGGTGGTTGTCATACGTGTGTATCCAGTCCCATTCGTTTTATAACCTGTAGATTTGTGCGTGAGGCACTCCGGCGATCTTTTTTCCATGTTTAACACTCACGCTTCCCTGTTTTTGGGCGGCAGCAATGGTGTTTTCTCCTATTAAGTTCACGTTTCCCGCGTTGTTCAAGTGTTGGATAAACTCTTCTTCCGTTACGAGTGTTTCGTGATAGAATGTTTTGCTCACGTGGATGGATAATTTTTTTTCCGTGAGTGTTTTTCCAACGAGTTGCGCGTCCGCGGCTGCGAGGACGCTGCCATGTTGATTCGTGTGAATGCGCATGGCTATTTTTTTCTCCAACGTTATCCTCTCCTCAGCGGAGAAATGGCTCCGCAGGCTTCGCATTTCAATTGTCTCACGCCATTGTGTTCAATATAGTGTGTATCGGGCTTTCCGCATTCTTTGCATAACACGAATTCTTCTAAGAATCGAGTGAACCAATCATTGATTTGTTTTTCAGTGAATTTTCCCACAATCATTAATCGATCGCCCTCTTGTTTGGCAGGAGCGGCACTTTCTTTCGTCAAAAATTTGAGCAAGTCCTTGGGATCCTCGCGTCGCATGACTTTGATGAGTTGTACGAAGTTTTTCACATACGTTTTAGGCCCTTGGATAAAACTTTCTACTCGGGGGAATTCGAATCGTTCTTTTTCCAATGATTTCTTTGGGATTTGCGTGTATACGCGGTCGAGCATCTGCTCATACGTGAGTTCCATATACATCCTTTCCTAAAATAGGCTTTTAAATGCCCAGCGGGCGTTTCGGGTTAAACCTTGCTATAATGGGTTTTTGTCGCGTTACAAGTATTCTCTTTCTACCTTGAATTCTGCCGCGGAAATGAACTCGTTTTCTTTCGGTTGAGCGTGCGTTACGATGGTGGTTTCTGTTTTCACGAGCTTGGGGGCGGGCATCGTGTGGGGTTGAATGGTTGATAACGTGGAATGCGTCTGCGTGAGTTTTTCCCACATTTCGCGTGTTTTTCGTTCGCAGAATTCTTTTTCTTCGGTTGAAATTTCTTTAATCCATGTGCATGAGAGCATGTTTCTCCCATCCGGTTGTGCGTTAATGCTTCCGTACGCGCGCACGCTGTTTCCCACGTTAAACGTTTGCGTCTTTTTTTCTTCCGCGTATCCTTCCCATTCTCCTTTTTCGTCTTTCACACGCACAACTATCTCCCCATTTCGGTTTTTGAT
Source organism: uncultured archaeon (assembly GCA_964550925.1). Lineage (GTDB taxonomy): Archaea > Iainarchaeota > Iainarchaeia > Iainarchaeales > VGJJ01 > VGJJ01. The sequence goes on from CAZKAN010000004.1 coordinate 8,443, forward strand.
TTCCGTAATGTTTCCGTGCGTGAAAACATTTTTTCCTGTGAGGGGAGTATTAGGATAGAGTGCGGGAGAAAAAACAAATATAGTTGGATTATTCATACATGTTACACGTGGAGCGTCTTGTTTTTTATCCGAATAACCCGGACACGCGCAACACGCCGTACATGATGATCATGAGTCCCACTTGCAAGGGTAATGCGGGGAGTGCTTTTCCCACGTTCTTGCTCCCGTAATCGAGGGTAAATGCTAATCCCGCAAACGATGCGGCGAGGATGGCGAGTGATGGAATGATTGCCACCGGCCACGTCCATCCTGCGGTTAGGGAGTCCCCTAACACGGCTACACTAAACACGAGGGGCATGACTAAATCCCCTGTCCCCAATTCGAATTGGTGTTTGCTGGTTGGAAGTGCGAATGTGAAGCTCAAATTTTTCTTGGCTACGGCCTTGGCCATGGTCACCATGTGTTTAGTTCGGAACACGGCGATGTAATCGTACACGCCCAACAAGACCAGGAATACAATCACCGGCCACACGCCAATGCTTGCTCCTAATAATGAGCCCACTCCCACGGTTGCAATGGTGGAGGAAACGTTTCTCCATAGTAAGAATTGGGGGAAAAATATGCGTATCACAATGAGCGCCATGGCCGCAAACACAGCGAATGCATCAGGCAAAAACGCAGCCATCGTGATGAGGGATGTGAAAAATAATGCTAATGATTCTAATCCCTTGAGGAACCAATACAATACTTTGTCGGGGAAAAATTTAATCGCGATGAGAATGACCAATGTTCCCACGAGCATATACCCCAATAATCCAAATGAGTTCACGACATCATTGGGGTCATCATTGATAATCGTCGGTTGCACGTCTTGGAGTATCCAGTAGTGACCCACGTACAATCCCAACAGGTTGACGATGAGGAAGTACCCCGCGAGTTGGGCAATGAGTTTGGTGTCCATGCACTCTCAACGAGTTAAGGCCTTTTAATGGTTGGTTGCTCACGCGACCTTGCGTTCCTTGCGGGGGAAGGGGATGATTTTGCCATGCACGGGTCGTTGCCTCGGTTGTTCCGTGGGAAACCCGGGTTGGCTGACGTTTCGCACGTACTCTTCATGAATGACCTCATTGCTCAATCGTGAAACTTGTCCATACGTTTGACGAATACGGTTGGTCCGGCGTTCGCCTATTTTTTCCCTTAACCCGTTCCAATTGTTTTTTTGAATGAGGGGCGTGAGTTCATTTCGTGTTTCGCTTCCAAATATTCCCGCGGCGCGGAATGCCCGTGTGAGTGCATAATGTTTAGTCGCTCGGTCAATTTCATGTTGTGCATTTCCATGCGCCGCGTCGCTCGTGTTTTTTCCCACGTGCCAGCGGGCTAATCCTTGCTTAATACGTATGAGTGGGGAGAATCGTTCGCGCAACTCGTGGTGTGTCACTGGTCTTCGTGCGCGGTGAGAAATAATCCACTTTTGGATAAACCGTTTGACGGGGCGGGGCATGCTTTAGGAGATTTTTCGTTGTTTAATAACGTTTTCACATCGCCTTGAGGAATCCGTGCGAGGGTTCGTATATATCTCCCGCTTTTTTGAGTTTGGAAATAATATCGCGTACTTTTTCTTCTTCAATTCCTCGTGACAATGCCTCTGCAACCACATCTTGGATGGGGACTTTGTCCATTTCTTTGCTTTTTCCTCGGATAATATCAGTAATCGTTCGCATGTGGTCGCGTGAACTTTGTGTTTGTCCACTCGTCACAATGTCAATGTCGATGCGTCCTGTTTCGGGGTCTTTGACCACGTCTTCTAAGGATGCTCGGACTAGGCGTATAGCCCTGTCTGCATCTTCGCGCATGACTTCATCGCTTAAACGTACGCGCGCGGAGGCTTCCGCTAAACGTACCAATCCTTCGAGTTGTCTCGCGGTCGCGGCGTAGCTTCCTTGTTGTCTTCCTTGGTCGCGCAACCCCACGTAAAAATCTTGAATGAGCTTCGTGGCTTCCATGCTCAAAATGGGGAATACGCGTTGTCGCGAGTAGGAGATATATTTGCGTAATAATTCCGTGTCAATGATCGGGGTCACTTTTTCTTCCATTTGTTTCATTTCTTCCGTGTAGGATCCTTTTCCCGCGCGCTGCATTTGGAGCATTTGTTCTCCCACTTTGTGTGAGGTCAAAATGTGTTTGGCAATCATTTCATCTCGGTCCTTGTTGAGCGTATCATGAATCATGAAGAATAAATCAAAACGCGAAATTAAGGATGGGGGCAAGTCTATTTGTTCGAAGAATGGTTTGAATTTGTCAAATCGCGAAAGTTTAGGGTTTGCGGCCGCGAGAACACTCGTGTCTGTTTTGAATCGCGTCACCATTCCCGCCTTGGCTACGCTGACCATTCCTTGTTCCATGGCCTCGTGCATGGCGCTTCGGTCTTCGGGTTCCATCTTATCAAACTCATCCACCATCACCATTCCGCCGGATGCGAGAACGAGTGCACCCGCTTTGAGGGTCCATCCTCCTTCTCCGAAGTCATCCTTTACCGCGGACGCGGTCAATCCCGCGGATGAGGAACCTTTTCCCGAAACATACACACTCTTGGGCGCGATTTTGTCCGTGGCTTGCAGCAAAATGGACTTTCCCGTTCCCGGATCGCCCACCAATAAGACGTGAATGTTTCCGCGAATTTTCATATCCCCCGGGAGGACTTTTTTTACGCCACCAAATAGTTGTAGCGAGATGGATTCTTTGGCAATCTCATGACCATGAATCGTGGGGGCAATGGATTGTACCAGTATGTCATAAATTTTGGGGTTTTTGGCAATCTCTTTGATTTTGACTTCATCTTCCTCGTTAATCGTCACGTCTTCAAATTCTTTTTCGGTTTCTTCCAAGTGAATAGCTTCCAAGTATCGCCCGTACACATTCTTCTTGTCCTTGTTTGGCGGATACAGTCGTAAAATTCCCGTGAGCTGTGTTCTATTTCCAGGATACACGCGGTTGACAAAATCATCCTCGATGTACACGTCTAAATTGACTGCTTGTTCACTCCCTTTCAACGATTCGAGTGGTTCTTGGATTTGTATTTTTTGATAATCCACAAATGTACTTTCTTCCGGCACCAACTCGAAGTCCCTGTGCTTACAATTACAAAACGCCGGTTTGCGTTGCTGGTGTCCGTCTTGTTCTAACACGTATTGGTTTCCGCAGCGTTTGCAACGCCACGTCGCGCTTTTCAATTTAGGCATGACTTCCGTGACTTGACGAATCACGCCCTCCACGGCGAATAATTTTCCCAGTTGTGCGGCCGAAATATCTCTCACCAGAGGAGTTTTATCTTTTGGGAGTCCTCTAAAACGCACGTTGGGAGTAAATTTTTCCATCTGTAAAACAGGTACTTCAATTTTTTGCACCGCGAGTTCGGCCGCTTCGATTAGCAAATCGGGGTGGGCCATTAATTCTTCCGCAAGTTGATAGTCAAACGAGTCCACATCATTGTAATCTACAATGAGCGAGCGGTTTTGCGGGTATTCGTGCGCGAGCTTCTCAATTTTTTTCTTGTATTCAAGCGTGGAGAAGAATTCTTCAAATTTGGGGATGAATGGGTTGGCCGCTCCCTTGAGTGGGGTTTGGGCTATTTCGGTTTCTTCTGGTTTTTGGAAGCTTTTGGCTTCCTCGTACCCAAATCCTTCTCCATCCATATAGTGCTCACGCTTCCAGTGGTTTAAAGCCCATTCTCTGGCATTTCGCCGAGAACCCGGCTTTAGTTGTTTATTTTATGGGACGTAAAAGGAGTCCATTACAAACGTTTAACGTATACTTAACTGCTTGGGGTTTGGGAACTGAACACGCGCAGGTAGGGTCATTCGACTTCTAAACTGGGTTTTGCACGATTCGGCTTATAATTCGTTTTCCCCGTGTAACACGTTATGAGTAAGGGTTTCTTCATCACGTGCGCGATTGACTATCCCAATGCCAAGTTGCACATGGGTCACATTTACGAGAAAACCATTGCCGATGTGATTGCGCGCGTTCACCGCTTGAATGGGGAAAAAGTCTTGTTCACGGTTGGAAGTGATGAGCACGGAGAGAAAGTCGCTGAGATTGCTGCCAAAGAAGGATTAACCACGCAAGAATATGTTACCAAAATGTCAGATGGTTTTCAGAAACTCATGGATTTGTCCGGCATTTCGTATAATCGTTTTGTTCGCACGACAGACAAAGACCATGTTCACGCCGCTCAAACGTTTTTCCAAAAAATGTGGGACGCGGACGATATCTATCCTGACATGTATGAGGGGTGGTATTGCGTAAGTGACGAAACATTCTGGTTGGAAAAAGATTTAGTCGATGGAAAATGCCCCAACGAATGGTGTCACAAGCCGGTAAAGAAAGTCAAGGAAGAAAGTTATTTTTTCAAATGGTCAGCGTACCAGGAAAAGTTAGAACAGTGGTATGACGCTCAACCAGGTAATGTTTTTCCCGAGTTTAGAAAAAAAGAAATGCAAAATTTCATGAAAAATGGGTTGAGAGATGTTTCGTTTTCACGTAAAAGTATCTCGTGGGGAATTCCCACTCCCATGAACAAGGAACACACGATTTACGTGTGGTCGGATGCGCTCGTAAACTATCTCACCGTGTGTGGTTATCCCGATACAAAATACACGGACTTTTGGCCGGCGGATATTCACGTGATTGGAATGGACATCAATCGCTTTCACTCATTATTGTGGCCCGCGATGCTAATGTCGGCAAAAATTCCTTTACCTAAGCAAATTCTCGTTCACGGTTTCATCAATGATGAAAATGGTGTAAAAATGTCTAAGAGTTTAGGCAATGTGATTGACCCTTTAGACGTCATTTCCAAATACGGCGTGGAGCCCCTGCGTTATTATTTGCTGCGCGAAGCCCCCTTAGGAAATGATTTGTCTTTTTCGGAAAAAAATCTCATGGAGCGTTCCAACGCAGAATTAGCGGATAGTGTGGGAAATCTCGTGTTTCGCGTCTTATCCATGCTTGAAAAATACACGAATGGGGTGATTCCCGCGTCTGCGCATCATGCGGAAATTCTCGCCCAAACACATCACTTGGCACAGGAAGCCTATGCGCATTATCTTTCGCATGACATTCAGAATGCCCTCGTTGCGAGTATGAAGATTGCTTCATTAGGAAACAAGTTTATTGCCGACACGCAACCGTGGAAATTGATGAAAGAAGGAAAGCGCGAGGAAGTGGAACAACTCTTAGCCACGGAAGTGGAAATCATTCGCGTTCTTTCCACATTATTGTCTCCCGTCCTCCCTCAAACATGTGAAAAGGTGCGTGAACAATTTGGTTTTGATGCGTTTGCGTTTTCTACGCTCACGCAAACGAAGAATATGCATGGAAAACAAGTGAAAAAGGGCAGCGTGTTATTCACTAAGTTTGAATCAGACAAAAAATAGTTTGTAATGCGTTTTGTTTTTTTTTCCATGAATTAGTTTTTTGTTTCTTTTTTGGATTGAGCGAATAAGAATCCAATGATGCTAAAAACGATTAACGCGCTCATCCACCACGGGCTATCCGGAACTGAATACGCTTGCGGCGCGTTGATGGCCGTGAATGTTTTGAATCCCGAGTTGTTCGTAATAATGGTTTCATCGTTGTTTGCAACCGATGTGTCATCGAATGGTTTTATGGTCGCGTAAAGCGTGTACGTTTCTCCTACGTTTAGGAATGGGGCTGTCGATGTTTGAATGAGGATGGTTTCCACGTCAACGGCTCCATTAATGGTGAGTCCAAATTGTGCGGGATTGAATGCTCCAACCATGTTTCCTTTGGAGTCGCGAATAATCACATTAACAGTTGCATTTGGATTTGGTCCCGTGAGAGTGGTGTCCTTGTTTTCAATGGTGAGTTCAGCAACGATGTTGTTATTCGTGTACACGTTGGGGAATGTGATGTCTTTGAGTAGGTACACGTCTCCTGCTAGTCCTTGCGTGCCGGGGGGTGTGACGCATTGGCAGGTGTTGTTCGTACTGCACACTTGGGGTGGAGTGCAAGAGAGCGTTGGTTCGCCGCATTCTTCTCCAACGTCTATGGCTCCATCTCCACAAACTCCTGGGTTCACCGTAAAATCAAAATAATCAACATTGTCGTTGTAGAATGATGTATCTTCCAATCGGCCTACTCCTTCGCCTATGCGGTCATACTCTGCGGGAGGGAACACGGATAGGATGCGGTAGTTCCCTGGCGGAAGGTTCATTCCCGCAATGCCGGGGGTAATCACGTATTGTTGCAGCACTTCTTGCCACCCATCGCTGACTGGAACAATCATCGCATCAGTTGCGGGGTGATTCGTGTTGAGCGTGTTGTACGCTGTTTGCCACGCGGTCGTGTCACTTACGTTCTTGTATAATCGAACGGAAACAGTAGATGGGATGATTACGTTGTTGGTGTTTCCACCAATGTAATTGAGTGCATCTCCCCACACGTCAGAGGGGCTTTGTAGATTGGCACAAGTCAATCCCATAGCACCGGTGGCGGTGTCGTCTCTGTCACAGATGAAGGTGAATTGGAGTGCGGCGATGTTTGTGTAATCCGGGTCATTGTATTGTTGGTTTTGTATTCTCAAGTCCATCGCTGCAGAACCCTGTGCGGGAATGGGGAATGCAAGAGAATTGTTTGGTTGGACATCCATGGTGGCAATGTTTTCTGCCGGGGGAGTTCCTCCGGTAGCATCATATGCTGCACACACAATGTAGCGATATTTTGTTCCCGCGTAGGAGGGGCTTTGTAAGTGGGCGTTGGAAAAATTATTGATGCGCACCACGTCAACGTAATCGGCATTGGCTGTGTCGTAATCATTACACTCATTCGTTGTCGCTCCGGAACTCGAATCCACTATCGTTACGAGTATTTGTCCTGATGCACTTCCCAGTTGGACGAGTGTGTTATAGTTGCTTCCCCCCGCTGTCTCCGCGTGGGCATTCGTGTTGGCAGAAAGTTTAAGGAGAATCACTGGATTAGCTTGCGTGGGCCCCACACTCACGCCAGAGGTTTCACGACAATTAATATTCGTGGAATAGTTTGATTGCGAATAAATTTCTCCGTGCGCATTCGTTGTCGCGGAAAGTTTGAGAATAGTGGTTGCGCCCGCGAGGTTTTCTCCGCATTGTAATACTGCCCACGCGGATGAGGAAAAAATGGTTAGGGTGAGAATAATTCCCAATAGAAACAGGGTGGGGCGTCGCATGAACGCTCAACTAGTTCGTGGTTTATATTCCTTAGGCTGTCTTCCTCGTTAAACGTGTTTAATGGAATGAAAAAATAAGGTTGAGCGGACCCGGCTTGTTTTATGCCGTGGTCGCGCTTCGTTTGCGTAAAATCTTCAAATTGGTTCCAAATCGTAAATATTCGACTTCGTCTCCGCTCGCTAAGTCTTTGAGTTCAGCGGGTTTTGGAACGTTGTGCGTTTCGTATGTTGCCACATCCATGATTTGGATTTGTCCACCCATCACTGCGACAACTTGGGCGTTTCCACGGTCAACGATTGGTACTTCCGCGTCGGCGTGAACAGGTGCCATGAGGTTTCGTTTTTGGTTATCAAATAACCCTGTCGCGGTGATACGTGATTTGGCCGCTCCGTGTTTTCCGGGTTTTGATTTTTCAACGGTTTTAATTTGGCAGACGAATCCGTCAATCATGACGTATCCGCCTTCTTTGAGTTGTCCAACGTGGGTAAATTTGATTTCAGACATGTTTTTTCCTTCCTCGAGGGTTAACTACTACGATGGGCAGCGGACGCTTTTTAATACTAAGCGGGTGCTTGCGGCCAAATTCGGGGAATGGGGGGCGTTGGCCCTAACGCTTAATAATGCTCCCGCCGTGATTGAACGTGTTAACCATGTTGAGAGTGTGAAGCAACCATGAATCTGCCCGCCGGCGTTGTGCGTGTTTTGGGGAAAAGTGTCAAATTATTTGACCCCAAGAAAGAATTGGAAGACTTGTCCTCGTCCTCGTTTTCGGGGTATGTGGTGGAAACCCTGTTTGGGGAATTGGGTTTGGAAGAATCCGCGCTGGTTTTCAGGCAGGGACAAGGGTTAGGGTGCGTGTACGAGTATTATGGGGCAAAGCAAACCTTGCAAGGGGATGATGCCCTCGTTCACGTCATGAATGCGTATTCCACGGAACACGGCGTGTTGGACATGGTTGATTTGTCCGTGCAGCAAGTGGATCTCATTACCGCGTTTTCTCCTGCGTTGAAACTCACGAAGCCTATTTTGCGGGGACAGTTCAAATCGTTGATTAAGGATTCGTTCGATGCTAATTTGTCAAAGAATGTTTCTCCCACACGTGTAACGGACTCATTGTCGAAGGAATCATTGTTCAAGAAGTTTGGTTTAGCTGGTATTGATGGGGGGAAATAAGGTATGGTTTTTCGCAACGTTAAACGTATTGTTCGCGGTGTCACGAAGCGCGTGTTGGACGTGGAGGATAATCGTACGCCGCAAGAACAAATGAAACTCCTCAACACGTTTTTGTCTCGCCACAAGTTTGAACTCAACACAAGTTCCATTCAGGATCTTGT
>CAZKAN010000005.1:0-13806 GCA_964550925.1 uncultured archaeon
GATTGCTTACTCCACGAAGTATATTCACACGACCGACTTGCTCAAGAGCGGGATTTTAGTTTCCGCCGCGGGACTCATATTACTTGCCATAATGGCATATTTTACGTGGTAAACGCAGTGAGGTAATCGCCCCATTTTTAAGCCTTCATTGGGCGAAATTAGTAAGTATGGCCTACTGCAGGATTGTCAAATCCTGCGATTGAAGTCCGTCGGTACGCGCCATCGAAAGGGCGCCTTGGTAGCTCAGTGGTAGAGCGCCGGATTCATAACCCGGAGGTCGGGTGTTCAAATCACCCCCGAGGCATTGGAAGTGGGTGCGTGCCAATTGGTTAGTGTTCGGCAGGATTAAATTGCGTTGAAATGTGGCTGAATATGCCTTCCACAATAACTCGACGTACCCGGAGAGTGTTGGAATTCGGCGGTGGGTCGCGGGCCAGCCCAAAGTATGCCACTGCTCTTACTGGAAATTTTTTAGGAAGACGTTTAGCGCGGGCACTAACGGGTGGAAGAAAAATTTCGTATATTGGAATTGATCCAGGAAATGTGGAGCATGCGCTAAAACTGAAATCTAATTTTTCGCATGTTAATCCAACTGGACAAAGAAGAGCAAAAGTGGTGTTGAGACATGGGTCGCTGTTGAAATTTCCTTATCCGTTCAGAACAGGTTCAGTGGACGAGGTTCATTTTCATATGATTCCGGCAATGAATAATATGTCTAATAATCAGATTGAACAATTAAGCCGTGAATTATCACGAGTACTTCGGACACGCGGGCGTGTTTATTTCACCGGGCAAGGGTTGTTGGATGCTAAAGGCTCCCAACTTTTGATGCACTTTTATCGACAGAAAAAATTTAGAATTCGTTATTTAACCACAAAACCAACCGAATCTACTATCGAAGTTCGAGGAAAAGAAAACCAATCACTACCCCATCAACAATCTAAGTATTCTGAAAAAATTGTTGACAGCTTCTCACAATGGAAAAAGTATAATTCAATTATTGTTATAATGGAAAAGAGAGCAACGCCGACATAACCCGCACTGTTTTTGTTTACATATTCCCGCATACTATTCTATACTGCTGCGGTTTAACACCGCCTCTCATTCACCCCCGAGGCATTTTCTCGCCATTGACATCTATTGCGCCATCATCCATAGGCGGGTCGGTGTAGAGTTATCGCTTTGGCGATAACTCGTTTTTTCGCCAGCCTTTTTCAAAAAGGCTGATTCGACATCTGGCGGGCCGGAAGTCGCCGGCCGCCCGACCGTTTTGATCAAACTTTTGAAAAAGTTTGGGCGGATTGTCCCCGAGGTGTCGATGCAACGACACCTCTTTACTATTTCTTCTCCAACAATGGTTTCGCCACAAACGTAAAAATAATGAAATAAATCCACGCAGCGGCTGCCAATCCAATAAATGAAAAAGCGTGATTGAGGCCAAACAAGAACCCGCCAATCAATGGTCCCACAATCTGTCCCGCGGAGGAGAAGGATTGGTTCAACCCTATTGCCGCGCCCTGCTTTCCTTTGACTTTTTTCGTCAAAAGAGAAGTAACGGAAGGAAAAACGCACGAGTTACCAATCACAAACAAACCCATGGGGGCGAGGACGGTTAACCAATCCGAGGCAAACAAGAGGAAAAAGAAACCAAAACCCGAGAACAATAAACCCGCTTGAATCATGCGCAATTCGCCAAACTTATTGATGAAATTTCCCGTGATGGGCTGCAAGGCCATCATCATGACTCCCACAAAGGTAAAAACGCCCCCCATTTCAATGGAAGTAAAGCGGAGCTTTTCACTCAAAAACAATGCGAGCGTGGCCTCAAATCCACCAATGATGAACATGATGACGGTACTCGAAAAGAAAAGAAAAGCCAAGGGAGAAGAGAGGTGGTGCCACAAGGAAACTTCATCATCCTGAATGGCCTTCGTTTCCTTTTTCTCATGGGGTTCCTTCAATCGCAAAAATATCCATACAAAATTAATGAAAGAAAACGCGGCCGCAATGAAGAATGCATCGCGCACGGCAAACGATGAAGCAAACCCTCCCAATGCAGGACCGAAAATAAATCCCGTAGAAAACGTCATCATCATCAAACCCATGGAGGGACCGCGTTGTTCGTGCGTGGTGAAATCAGACAAAAGGGAAATACATGCGGGAAAAATGGCCGCGGCAAAAAAACCTTCTAATGCACGTGCAACTAATGCCATCCAGAACGAATCCGCGAATGCAAAAACCAAGTATGCGGCGGCAAAACCAAGCGTGCCAATCATCAAAACTTTTCTCCGCCCAATACGATCGCCTAATCGGCCAAAATACGGACTGAAAATCAATGACATGAGGGCAAAGGTCGCAGTAAGAATGCCTAACTCAAAGGGCTGCACTCCCAACGAGAGCGCGTAAAATGGCAATAATGGGAGAATAATTCCAAATCCCATGGCGGAGAGGAACATCGTAAAGAGCAATGGCTTAATGTTGGGAATAGCAATGATTTCGCGGAAAGACATCCTTCCATTGAGCGGGGAATAACTTATAAATTAACTATGGGCAACCTTCCGAAGAAATGCTGTTATACGAGTGGGGGGTTTATTCTGCATGACTGGCATACGAGTCTACGTGTTAGGCAACCCCCTCGAGGAAGTGGATGCGCTACCAATCAAATTCCTTCCGCGATTGCGCGAAGCGTTTCCCTCGTTTGACTTTGTGGAAATAGACCCCACGGAAAACTTTCCGGAAGAAGAACACTTGGTTATCGTTGACACCATCATCAATGCGACGCAAGTGATTGTGTGGACGGACGTGAATGCGATTAAATCCTCCCCCTCGTATTCGTTGCATGATTTTGATTTGGGAATGACACTCAAACTTATGAAAAAAATGGGCAAATTGAAACAAGTTACTATTTTTGGGGTTCCCCCCGGGCAATCCGGGAGAAGTGAAAAAGAAATTTTTCAACAATTAGTGGAGACTATGTCCAATTCACTTCTAAAAAATGCGTCGCACAACTAATACACGGATCATAGGCGCGCACCAATTTTTCAATCTCGTACTTTATCTGCTCCTTGGAATGCGTCTTCAGCAAACGCTCAACGAGCGCAGCAATATCTTGTTCCATGTTGATTTGATTTTGTTGAGTCGGAACGACAATATTTCCTTCTTTAACAATTCCATTCGCGTCCATGTCCACGTGATAATATAGTGTTCCGCGCGGCGCCTCAATCACTCCAACTCCCTCACAACTCTTCTTCTCAAACGTTTGTTTAGGTTCGGGTTTGAAATCAAACGATTCGATGGTTTCAAGTGCATGATCGATGCAGTGCAAAATTTCTATTCCTTGCGCTAAATTGTTGTGGAAAATATTCTTAGAAGGAAAAACGCGCAAGTATTTTTTAGCATCCCGCTTCGTATCTTTGTGTAGGCCCTTCTTGTTCAAATTAATGCGTGAGAGGGCACCCACCATGTATGTGTCGCCAGAAAACTTGTATCCCACGGATTGCGAGTACGGAACCACGTTCTTTTCCAAGTGAGTAAAATAATCTTTTTCACGCACCACGTCGCCGTCGGAAGAAACAATGTCTCCTTCCAAAAAATCAAACTTATCTCCGCACAACGCGACAAAATCCGTGGAACGAGTATAGTCCACGGGACAATTGTAATATTCATCTAACACGCCAAACAATTTTTCGCGCGCGAGCTTCAAATCAGGGATGATTGCTTTCAAGTCATCCTTCTTGGGGACTTGAGCAAAGCCCCCCACGCCCGGAAAAGGAGCGTGCACGGCACGACCCGCCACAATCGTGCTCAACTTGTTTCCTGCCCGCTTAATGTCAAACGAATCGTGCAAAAAGTGCGTGTGCTCGGGAGTAAAGTCGAGAACACTATCCACATTAAACACGTCGGGGAGGGTGAATAAGTAAATGTGCAACGCGTGGTCGCGAATCATGAGGCCGTCCATCGTGAGTTGTTTGAGGACTTGGTTCTGCTCACTGGGAACAATGTTCAATGCCTTTTCAATGGCCTCAATACAACACATGGTGTGAGCAATGGAGCACGTTCCGCAAATTCGCGCAACAGACTGGGAAAGAACATCGATGCTTCTCCCCCGAATGGCCTGCGTGAAAAAGCGCTTGTTCTCCGTGAACATGAGCTGAACGTGCTTGACTTTATTGTCGCGCACTTGAATGTCCAAACTCGCATGACCTTCAATTTTGGTAATGTTCTGCACGCTAATGTCCACGTCTTTCATACGATGTTAAACTCCTTCAACGTTTTGTTGAGGACATCTAAGAATGCTTGCTCGGACATGGGGCAGCCCATCACGCGATCATCCACTTTGACGATGTCCCCAGGCGTGCGTACTTTTTCGGCTAAGTGAAATTTTTCAATCAAAAACTCTATTTCCTTCTTTTTTCCATCATCAAACGTATTGCGTTGAGCGGAAGGCATCCCATTAATGGCACATGAACCTATTGCCACGAGTTTTTTGCAATTTTTTCTAATTTCCTTGAGTTTCATCGCATCGTGCTCCGAGGCAATGGCCCCTTCCACAAACGCCACGTCCAAATTGTGTATTTTGTTGTTTTTCTTGAGAATGCGAATGTATTGAAAATCAATGACTTTTGACCACTCGTCAAAGTGGTCGTTCAACAACTCGGTGAAAACAATCGTACTATCCTCACAACACGAAAAGGAAAACCAACCCAGGGCGAGCTTGTGAACCATGCTTGGAAAAAGGAAAACCCATATATATGACTTTTCCGTGTTAAGTCCATGGATTCACGCCAGGGAATACTGCTTGTTTTGGGCACCGCCCTCCTCTCAGGCGTGTCTATTTTTTTGAACAAATTTGCCCTCTCGACGATTGAACCCTACACGTTCACGTTTCTCAAAAACGCATTCGTGGGAATGTTTTTGCTGGGATTTTTGTTGATGCGAAAAGACTTTGGACAACTACGCTTGTTAAGCCAAAAACAATGGGCTCAACTTTTTGGCATTGGTGTGTTGGGCGGAGGCATCCCATTCGTGTTATTTTTCCACGGACTCTCATTGACGAGTGCCGCGGCAGGGTCATTTCTCCAAAAAACCATGTTTATTTTCGTCGCGGCCATAGGAATATTTTTCTTACGAGAAAAAATTCCTCAAAAAGTGTGGATACCATCCATTTTGCTCATTGCAGGAAGTTTTTTGCTCGCCAAATTGAACGGATTAACATTTGGAGAAGGAGAATGGTTTGTGATCGCCGCCACCTTATTTTGGGCAGTGGAAATACACCTATCTAAACGTGCCCTTGCGAATGTGAGTGGAAACATGGTTGCCGCGGCACGCATGAGCATTGGCGCATTAGCCATTTTTGCATTCTTATTATTCACGGGGCGCGCGGAAACTGTTCTCACCATCTCCCCGGATGGGTGGATGTGGACCATTTTCACCTCGTTCCTGTTACTCGGATACGTGACCACGTTCTACAACGGACTCAAACTCATCAAACCCACGACGGCCACCGCACTCTTAGTAGTGGGAAGTCCCATCACCACCCTCTTGAGCATGGTTTTCAGCAACGCTCCCTTCGCGTTGAATGTGGCGGGGGGAATCGTTCTCACCCTTGGGGGAGCGGCATTGTATGTGTGGTGGAATGAACTAGGGCCGGGAGCGAAAGCTCATTTGGTGCGTGATAATTCGCACGCGTAGGAGTAATGCACGTACACACGGTCATTGATTTTTGCCTTTGGCACGAGATGTAAATGAATAGGCCTCGTTTTTCCATTTTCGAATTGAACGAGAGCGTATTCATCATTTTTTTTCTCTAAAATTTTTCCTAATTGAACTTTGCACAATTCCTTTAATGAAAGGGGGGCTTTACCGTACATGTATTGGTTGGTGTCAATGAGTTCATTATGATTATCCACGAAATACGAACGCACACTTTGTTCCGACCAACGCGGAATATTCTTTTCATCCGCATTTTTGTGCATTCGTTCTACGGCGCGGTGGACAACGCGCGAAATTAGTTTCATGTCTACTGGAATTTCTTCCCGAGCCATTTTTTCTAATGCATCGTGTTCTTCCTGCGTGATTTCGTGACGTTGACGCGCGACAAATGCACAGGGAAACGCGTACTTGAGAAAGAGAAGATTACTGTCCATCGGAGAGCAACTCCAACCACTGCTGGACTTGTTCAGGAGGAACACGTTCAACGACTATTTTTCCTTGAACCACGACAAAATCACCCACCGCAAAGTCTCCCACCACAATGCTCGCGAGGCGCTTCTCGCTACCATAATCCACTGTAGCGGTTTTGTTTTCAATGGAAATAATTTTCCCCGGAATAGCGAGGCACATACTTGTTATTCCACCCCAATAATTTTGATTTCCCCACCTTTTGTGACAAGGGGTTTAGCACTGCATTTAGGACAGCAAAAGAGAATGAAATCGTGTCCCTCTTCCAAAATTGTAGGCGCGCCTTTGTAACCACACTCACATTTGACTTCGGCTTTTTGGAAGCGTGTTTCGACTTCCCACGGGACCATTCCTTTCATGTGCTCTTTCAAGTGTTCCGGAGTAATCGTGGAAAGTTCTCCTACTTCCACGCGGATTTTACGTGTAACACCGGCAAGTTTGGCGGCCATAATGACTTGGTTGAGAATCCGTTGCTCGTGCATGACTCATACTAACGGGTTTAGCGTTCAAAAAGATTCACTTTCGAGGAAGGAAGCCATATAAGGCACGTGAGGGTGGTTCACGAATGGCAGCGAAAAAAAAGACGGCCAAGCGAAAAACCGTTTCAATGAAAATGGCTTCCGCGCGCACGCGAAATAATTCTCCTAACTATTTCAAACTCGTGTTGAGCATTGGAATCTGCCTCGCAGCCGGATTCATTGGCTCCTTTTTCACGATGGATAGCATTTCCACCTGGTATCAAACGCTCAACAAACCATTCTTCAATCCCCCCAACTGGGTGTTTGGACCCGTGTGGACCGTGTTATACGTGCTCATGGGATGGTCCCTCTACCAAGTATGGAACAACCATTCCGCTGCCGTGAAGAAAGACGAAACGCTTCTCTTTTCCGCGTATTATTGGTTTGCCGTGCAACTTATGCTCAACGTGTTATGGTCGATTATTTTCTTCGGGTGGAAAAACCCTTCGTTAGCACTCGCAACTATTGTCTTCATGTGGTTCTCCATCGGAATGACGGTGAGTGCGTTCTTCCGCATTCGAAAAGAGGCCGCGTACGCACTTCTTCCTTACTGGGCATGGGTCTCGTTTGCAAGTTTGCTGAACATGAGCATCGTGTTACTCAATTCGTGAAAAATTAGAAAAAATTACTTCTTGACAAAGGAACCCGCGACGAGCAAAGGTAAAAGAATCGTCGTGTCTCCCACCACTTTCACGGTGTTCGCATCCGCGGCAATTTTTCCCCAACTCTTGGCTTCCTCGGGTTCCGCTCCCGAGTCTGAACCATCAAATTCTTGAGCCGTAGTCATGTACACCGCGTATTTTGCCCCTTCGCGGTACATGTTAGCATTGCAAAGCGTGTGCTTAACGAGGCCGGAACCTAAAACAATAATTCCCGTGTCTTTGGCATCTAATGTCATCTCAATCAATTTATGGTGGTCGCCAATTTGGTCAATAATGAGTTTTTTTCCGTGCTTGCGGTTGTAATTGAAGAAATAACAATTGTCTCCAATGGCACCATCCATCAATGCGGGGCAAAAAACGGGGATTTTGTTTTTGTGGGCCCAATAATAAATGCTTTCTTTGTGATTAATTTTTTCTCCCATTTTGAAAATAACTTCGGAAGCGGAAAAAATGTGATTGGTTTTCTCCTGCTCTTGGACGAGTTCTTCTAAAATGGGTTGGAAGAATTGTTCAAACCAAATATAGCGTTCGTTTGGAGCAAGCAAATTGCCAATGCGATTAATTCCCTTGGCGCGCAACTTGGCTCCGTCTAATCTAAAATCGGAAATGAAAAAGGGTTTGTGTGTTTTGATAAAATCCTCTTCAATTCCTCCCGCGGTGGTTACCAGTGCATCAACCATTTTGTGCTGCACCAAATAACGAATAATTTCACGATTACCCGAAGAAACTTGATTGGAGGTGTATCCCAAAAAGATAGTGACTTTTTCGGCGCGCATTTTTTTGACAATCTCAATCGCTTTTCCTAAATGAGTGGCTTGAAAACCGCTCGTGGAAATCCCTTCGAGCAATTTGGAAACATCTACTTTCTCATCAAAATTGACTCCCAACACGGGAACGCCATCGGCTTTCACGGACTTCTTGAAAATGCTCGCGTACGCGTCTTTCATGGTCTTTTTGGACATATACTAGTGGTCGGAGAAGAAGCGAATATAAGGGCTTGCCTAGGGAAAGTGTGTATATTGGCTAAAATAGCCCAATTGACGCCAGTGAGAGAGGCGGTCTACGGCAGGGGAATAAAACCCTGTACAAGTGGTCCTTGTTTTTCTCATTCTCGTCAACCACGCTGCCCCGATCGTCGTAGCACCGGAAACCTCCGGTGGTGCGGACGGACTATATGGAAGGGTTTGCAACCCTTCAATAGGCCAATCGGTTTAGCTCAATAAATTGGCTAGTTGCCCCGATCGTCTAGCCCGGTCAAGGATGTCACCCTCTCACGGTGAAAACGCGGGTTCAAATCCCGCTCGGGGCACTTTATTCTTTCGTTTTTTCTACGTATTTTTTGAAATTGTTTAGAATGGATTGCCATCCGCCGCGTTGCATTTCAACAGGATTTGTTGATTCCGGGTCAAATGTTTCAATGACTTCGGTTTCGTTTTCTCCGTGCGAAGTAAAGGTGATGATGACGTTGCGTCCGTCGCCGAGAACATACGCTATTTTTTTGAGGGGGTGGATTTCGGTGTACACGCCCTCGAAATCAAATCCCATGCTTCCGTCTTTGGCTTCCATGCGTGCACTAAATTTTCCACCCGCTCGCAAATCATTTTGGGCGCGGGGACATTGCCACGTATCAATGGCAAAACTCCATTGGGTAATATGTTTAGGTTCATTCCAACAGGCCCATACTTTCGATACGGGTGCGTGAATACGCGTTTGAATGGTAATAGGTTGTTTTTCGTTCATACTTTATTTGATTTTGAAAGTATTAAAAACCAGGCATTTTAAACTCAGCCAGCGAGTGAAAAAGATGGCTCTCAAAAAAATCTCTCCACCCGAAACAGAAAAATTATTCAAAACACTGGAAGCACGCTTTGAGAAAAATAAAAATAGGCACAAAAATAGTAGTTGGGCGTCCGTGAAAGCCAAACTGGAAAAAAATCCGAGTAAGATTGCCTCATTGTACGAAATGGAAACATCAGGAGGAGAACCCGATGTCGTCGTATTAGGAACGAAAACGAGCGAAATCGTTTTTGTGGATTGCTGCGCGGAAAGTCCATCTGGAAGGAGAAGTTTTTGCTATGATGATGAAGCACTGGCATCCCGGAAAGAAAACAAACCCAAAAATAGTGCGTTGAGCGCGGCCAACGAAATGGGTGTAGACTTGTTGAGCGAGGAAGAATATGCCGCGCTGCAGCGCGTGGGGGATTTTGATTTGAAAACATCCTCGTGGTTGAAAACTCCTGCCGACATACGGAAAAAGGGCGGGGCTATTTTTGGAGACAAGCGTTATGGTCGCGTGTTCACGTATCATAATGGAGCAGAATCCTATTACGCAGCGAGAGGATTTCGCTGTGCGCTGCGTTTGTGAACGATTCCATCTTCCATTTTTCGTTAACTATTTTTTATCACGCGGACGCAAAAAATGAAGAATGATGCTCAGCAAGGCAAAGAAACCAAAGCTGTAGACTAATACCAGGGGTTCCACGAACGCGAGCATGCCTGCGCTTGCCACAAAACCTATTACCGCGGGAATGGGAATTTTGTTAATGCTGAGTGGAACGGTGAAACCCGTGAATTTCTTTTTGGAATCCCAGTGAATTTTGATGATGACAATGTTCATGACCGCAAACACAGCAAACAATAAGGCATCCGTCATTTGTGCCAGTGTAGTAATGTTTTGAATGAGGAGCAAGCACGCGGATATCGCGACCGCGGCCCCTAATGCGTACACCGGTTGATTATTTGTTGTGCGTGAAAAAATAGTGGGAGCGCTTTTCTCCACACTCATGCCATACAACAAACGTGACGACGCGAGAACAATCAACAAAACCGTGTTAAACGTCGACAAGAGGCCGGCCAAACTCATGAGGAAAAAACCATTTTCTCCTAAGGAGGGTTTTACGACCGTGGCTAATGGAGACGTGCTTTTTCCCAACGTGTCCGCGCCCACTAATCCTACGGCAGAAGCAGAAACTAATACATACAAAACAGAGGAAATGGCCACGGCTGCAATGAGGGCTTTGGGCATTTGCACGCGCGCTTTCTTCGTTTCCTCGGACATGCGCACGAGTTCTTCAAAACCTAAAAAGGCAAAGAAAACCACGGCGGTGCCGAACAACACGTTAGGGAGCTCGTTGAACGTGGGAATCCCAAAACCATTTACGATAGTTGGGAGTCCAATCGTGACCACGACTAACAAACCCAACACTTCAATGATGGAAATTCCACTGGCTAAATCGGTGGTGAATTTGGCCCCGCGCAACAAAATAAAACCGCTCACGACAATAATGCTTAACGCTCCCCAAACAATGGGCGTGTCAAACAATCCGTGCAAGTATCCCCCAAAACCTAGCGCAACTGTTGTTGCGGAAGTGAATCCCACAAATAATAATGCGAAACCCACGAGGCGAGCAATGCCCACTCCTAAAATGTTTTTGGCGTACACGTACTCGGCTCCTGCTTTGGGAAAGCGAGAAGCGAGTTCGGAATAACTTAAGCTGGTCATGAGTGCAATGAAACCACCAATG
Source organism: uncultured archaeon (assembly GCA_964550925.1). GTDB lineage: Archaea > Iainarchaeota > Iainarchaeia > Iainarchaeales > VGJJ01 > VGJJ01. The sequence goes on from CAZKAN010000005.1 coordinate 10,885, forward strand.
GCAAAACTTAACCAAATTTTATCGCCCACCATGCCCGCGCCCTTTCCCAACAATGCGTAGATTCCCGCACCGACAATGACTCCCACTCCCGCTAAGACAATTTCTCCCAAACTTAGTTCGCGCTTCAAGGCCATAGGCATACACTCCTGGTCAAACGAGTAAAAGTGAGTAGATAAATGAAATGGTCACGTCTGCTTATTCAGTGATAAAAAATCCTTCATCATGGTTTGTTTCAATGATTGGTTGTAAATCATTGCTGCGGGATGATACAAAATAGCATAACGTTGGTTATTTTTTTCAATAATTTGTCCATGCATTTTTTCCAAATCTATTTTTTCATTCTCCAACACGTGACTTATCGCCGTGCGACCCATGAGACCAATGATTTTGGGTTGGAGAATGTTGATTTGTTCAAACAAATAATTTTTTTTACACGTGAACGCTTCATCGAGCGTGGGAACGCGATTCTCGGGAGGGCGGCATTTCACAACGCTTGTAATGAAAACCTGTTCACGCGAGAGGCCGGCGCTTTCCAACAACATGTCGAGTTTTTTTCCCGCGGCACCGCAAAAAGGTCTGCCGGTTTCGTCCTCATTTCGACCCGGGGCTTCCCCAATGAGCATGATTTTAGGGTGTGAGGGTCCTTCTCCAGGTACCGCATGCGCACGTGTTTTTGAGAGAGGACATAATTGGCACGCGTTGATTTTTTGGTGCAACGCGGAAAGAGTATCCATGAAAGGAAGAGGGTTTTCATCTAAATAAATGGGTTGCTACACAATGGAAAATGCTAATAAACGAGAAACGCGTATAGTTGGCCATCATTACGGGGGAATTAACTCATGGGAAATTTGGATTCGACTATTTACAAGGGAAAAAGCGTGGAAAAGACGCTCAACTTAGTATTTGAGGAAGGGGATGACGTGCTGGCAGGAATCAAGAATGCGATTCGACAACATAATATTCGCGAAGCCAGTGCTCTCAATGCCGAGGGGCAATTGAAGGATGCCACGATCAACTATTTCAACAAGTCTCGCTTCGTGAGCACGGACATCAAGAATGGACGCATTGTCTCATGTTCGGGAAGGTTCATGAATTTGAAAGATGGTGTGATCGGAGACATGCACGTGGGATTCATGTTAGGCATGCAGATGTGGGACGGGACCTTAGTAAAGGCCGTGGCGAAGCAGGGATTTGAACTCACGCTCAAGTTTTATCAAAACGCGGAAGACGTGGCCAAGGAACAAGGTCTGAGTGGTGTGAAGAATTAGTTTACGTTCACATCGCTGTTATTTTTTTTATGAGTTATTTGTTTTTGGCTGTGGCTAACCAGTCATTGAGCTCGTTACTCGTGATCGTGGAAATGATTTTTCCATTGTAAATAATATCCCCCGCGCTGGGAATGTTTTTCCACACGCTCAACAGGCCTTTTTCCGCGACCGAATCAAAATATTTTTTCATTTGCGCTCGTTGAGCGTCTTGCGCGGAAAAAATTTCCTTCGTTGGACTTGTTAAACGTGAAAGTTCACAAAAATCATACGCTTTACTATAATCAATATTTTTTTCAACACTCGTAAAAGGAAACAACGTGCATTGCGCGGGTTTGACGCTGTGCATCGTACAACTGGTTGTTTTCGGGTCGAAGAAAACACAGTATTCTTTTTTCTTGAAACCGAGCATGGGGAGTATCATCGCATAGTCCGACGCAAAACCACTGGCTTGGAGCTTTTTCCAGACTTCCTTTGGAATCATGCTCGTGTGTAATGCTAAGGGATGTTGTCCCGAAGAAAAGGGGACAATCTGGACGAGCAAACGCGTGTAAATGGACGTGAACTCTTTTTCGGAGAGTTTGAAAAATTTGGCCTCACGCGCAACTTCGTGCGGGAGGACGGAGATGGCATAGCGCTTGCAGCACTCTCCGCAGGTTTTACAAATATCAAACACTTGCGTGGGAGAGAGGTCTTTCATACGTGAAAACGCATCCAAACCATTAAAATGCCCATTCGAAGGAGCGCACAAAAGGGTGTCTTTAAAGGCGTTTTTACGGGATTTTGATATAGTCAACCGGCAATGATTATGGTCCAGGGGACTGGGAACATTGCCCTCATAGCTCAGCGGCAGAGCACCAGTTTTGTAAACTGGGGGTCGTGGGTTCAAATCCCATTGAGGGCTTTAGTTCTTTTTTTTTCACTCCGCAATACTTTTCCTTCGTTAATGAATTTGTTTTAATGCTCGGCGGGGGTAAATGATGATATGCGCCTCCTAGCCGGGCTGCTGATGCTCGTGATTATTGTAAGCGGATGCATTGCCACGACTGACCCGCGTTCGTTGGAAGAGTCAACCAGCAATTCTCCTACACCCGCTCTTCCACCCGGAAATGAGAATGGGGCTCCTTCCCTTCCCCCCGAGAATATTGCCCCCACTCCCCCTGCGGGAGACACGAATACCTCTTCGGGAGGAACAATTACTACGCCTCCTGCACCAACACCCGTGGAAACAACCCCTGCTCCAACTACAATCACATTGTCTGCGAGTGAAATTGCCAAACACGCCACGAAAAAAAATTGTTGGGTGATTTACGAGGGAGGGGTGTATGATGTTAGTGCGTACACGTCTCATCCCGGAGGAAACGTGTACGTGCCGTATTGCGGGAAAGACATGACGAAGGCGTATAATCAACAAGGACACTCCGGAAACGCGGATCGAATACTGGGAAAATTTTGGTTAGGAAAAGTGGGAGACAGCATTCCTGCGTGACCAAGTAAGAGGGGAGTGATGACGGATGCAAAAAGGAAGTTTGTTGTTTTGGTTAATCATTTTGGGAGTGATGTTGATTAGCGCGTATGAATCCTTTTTTGTTCTGCCCGCAAGTACTATCATGATTCGCGCAATGGGACTAATTGCATTCTACTTGTTGAGCGTGAG
>CAZKAN010000005.1:13816-14471 GCA_964550925.1 uncultured archaeon
GGTCCACTCGCAACAATTTGGCCCCCTATTTTTGGAGCGTGGGTGGAACCGCGACGCGCAGTGGGGTTGTCGGCATTCGCATTCATGGCGGGGCACTATTTTTTGGTGCTCATTCATCGATTTGATGGGGATTTTTCTGGAAGTTTTTCTTCATTCTCCTATATTATTGCTATTCCCGCGATGGTGGTGTTTACTCTTCTGGCACTCACCTCCACCGATGTGGCGTTGCGAAAAATTGGTTTTGGAAAATGGAAATTCATCCAACGATTAACGTATGTCGGTTTTCTATTTGCAGCCGCGCACTATTACTTTAGTCAGACCGGTGTCATCGTGGTGCTCGCAAATGGGGGAGCGTTCTTCAATCTTGCCGAGGCGGGAGTGTGGGCAATAGCTGGATTTGCGGTCGTGATGCAACTCGTGGGATTTTTTGTCATGCGGGCGAAAAAGAAAGCCGCGGCTGCGACGCGAACAACCCCTGCGGCGGCGGGGAATGAGCAGCATTAAATTTCCAACGACTGCACGTAGGGTATGCACTCCATCCTGATTGAACTCAAGAAATTCGCTTCTGAAGAACGAAAAAACGTTAATTTGCGCTTTTTCAAAACGGGAAAAGGAGAATACGGGGAAGGGGACCAACTTATTGGGGTGACTGTTC
>CAZKAN010000006.1:0-6720 GCA_964550925.1 uncultured archaeon
ACGATTTGCGACGCCGCTTGTTTGATTTTTCCCACTTACATCGTTTCAGGAAGTAATTCTTGATAGAATGGGTGTAGCTTGTCAAACGTGGGCACGCTCAAGGACATTCGTTCAAGTTGTTTGTCTAAATAATCATGAAACGCTTCCATTTTTCGCACGACTTTTTCCTTACGATTTTGCACGGCACTCGTGCGGGCACGCTTCATGGGTGGTAGTTTGCGTGCGTGCGTAAATGCACTTTCGACGAGCTTTTCCGGGGCTTCAATGGAATAGAATTGCATACCATCAAAGGGCGTGGACGCATTTATAAGGGGCCCTTAGTAAAAACAGTCTTTTTCCCGGGGTAAAATGTCCCATTATAATACTTTGTTGCGTGGGAGTGGTAGGACATAGGGTGAGTTGAATGGCCTTCAAATTGTATGACAAAAACTACAAGCGCCTCATGGTTATTCCCGCGATTTTAGCGGTGGTTTTTCTCTTTATTTTATTCGTTTTTCCACGTGTGACGCTTGGTTTAGATTTCATGGGGGGCACGCGCATCATTGTGAACACGGACTTGTTGAACGACGAAAAAGCCGTGTCCGATGTATTAGTGTCTCAAGTGGGTTTGTCCGAAGTCAAAGTCACGATGGTGTCCTCTCCATTAGGAAGTAGTACGCGCATTGAGTATGCCGAACCCAAAAACGTGGCTGATGCACGCGCATTATTAGACAAGGCCATTGTCACGAAGGATAGTGCTCCCGAGTTGAGCGTGGAAAATTTGTCAGCGGCACTAAAATTGTTGGGAAAAACTCCCGCGTCGCAGGATGTGAGTGAATTAATCACGCAGACCGCGCAAGCCGTTAATGAGGAAAGTCAACGCGTCTCCACGCACGTAAGAGATACCCTCACGTCAACGTTCAACTTGCCCGCGAACACCCCCTTTACCACGGAAGAAGTCGCTCCCAACGTGGGGAATGATTTCTTAGGCAATGCCTTCATGGTCGCGTCTGCATCCATTATTTTACTGACGATTGTTATTTTCATTTTCTTCCGCGAAGTCATTCCCTCCCTTGCGATTGTGGAAGCAGCATTGTTTGACATGCTCACCGCGGTCGCACTCTCAACGTTGTTTGGTTTTTCATTCACACTCTCAACGGTTGCCGCATTACTCATGTTAGTAGGTTTCAGTGTGGACACCGACATTCTACTCACGACCCGTTTACTTAAACGTAAAGACAAAAGCGTATTGGAGCGTGCCAATGACACGTTGCTCACCGGCCTCACTGTCACCTCCACCGTGATGGGTGCCACGATTGTGATGCTCGTTGTTTCGTACTTGGCGCAAATCAATATTATTTTTGAGATTTCCGCAGTAGTATTGTTTGGTCAGATTGGCGACCTCATTGCAACATGGTTGACCAACGCCCCCATCCTGTTGTGGTATTGGGAAAAGAAGCACGGTAACTTGCACACGGACGGATAATCATGAGTGTGAAAAAATGGTATTCAAGTTGGAAAGTCTGGGTCTGGGCACTCATCATGATTATTAGTTTAGCGTCCATCATCAAAATTGACACCACTGATGGTTTTTCGATTGGCCACAATTTGAAGTTGGGAAGCGAATTTTCGGGTGGAACACTCTTTCAATTGCAATTAGCTCAACCCGCGAGTCAGCAAGAGTTGAGTGAAATTCGTTTGATTGTAGAAAAGCGACTCAACCCTACGGGAATCAAAGACGTTTCAGTGTCAAACACGGGGAACACGCTCATTATTGCCCAGGTCGCGGAAACGGACCCGGTGGAAGTGAGTAAGCTTCAATCACTTTTACTTAAACAAGGAAAGTTTGAATCATTCTTGAATGGTAACATTGTTTTTGACGGAAGTGACATTGTACAAGTAGTCGAGAACGCTCAACAAGGTTATGGCGCCCACCCCACCGGGGTAGGAGACAATTACGCGTGGACGCTTCCTTTCTTGTTGAATGACCGCGCCGCCAAAGCATTTAGTGATGCGTCCTTCCACCAGTGCACCCAAACGGGTTTTTCAGGGGGACAAGCCGAGTGGGATTGTGCCTACACGTATTTTTTCATTGACCGCCCGGATAGTGCGTTGATTATTTACCCAAATGATTTGATGCGCGCGGATGATACCTTGTTGAACGTCGGAACGGGTTCCGAGTTTCCTTCCTCTATCACAGTTTCCAACATTTTGGATAATGCGGATTTGACCCTGATTAAACTCTCGGGAAGTGAACTCTCCGCGAGTGATGTGAATGTGATTCAATCCCTCTCTTCCGCGTACAAGAGCATTATCGTTCCCGCGTCATTAGATGAAAATGTCGTCGCGAGCATTTCCGCTCTCTCAACGATTCCCATTACCAAAGTCCCCGTGTCGAAGACAAGTCCGTGGATTGTAGATGTATCAGGTTTGCGTGATATTATTGCTCTTTCTCCAGGGATTACGGGAAACGATCCCTTCGTGAACACGAAAGAAGAACTCAAACCATTGCAATTCCTCGTGATTCAGGGAACGGCTCCCAACGCCACCATTGCCAAGCAACGATTGGATGATTTGCGCGTGTTATTGAAGAGTGGAGCGCTCCCCATTCCTATTATTGCCATCAACAAGCAAACCGTTTCTCCTGCGTTGGGTGAGCAATTTTTGACAAATGTTTGGTTGATGGGCTTGCTCGCCTTAATCGTGGTCTCCTTAATTGTTTACGTGCGTTATCGCCAATGGAAAGTCGTCGGACCCGTGTTGGTTGTAGGATTGTCTGAAGTCGTAATGATTCTGGGCTTCGCCTCATTGGTAAAATGGAATTTGGACTTAGCGTCCATGGCTGGTATTCTCGCGGCCGTGGGAACAGGGGTAGATAGTGAAGTCATCATGACGGATGAAATTCTTCAAGGGAATGCGGAAGAAGAGCATGATGAGAAAGGTTGGGCGGCTAAAGCCAAGCGCGCATTCTTCATTGTGGCCGCATCCGCGTCCGTGGGTCTCGCGGCGATTATTCCATTGTTAGTATTAGGCAGCGGTATCGGCAAGTTGTCCGGTTTCGCTCTCACAACTATCGCGGGAATATTGATGGGTGTCTTGATTTCTCGCCCCGCGTTCCAAGAAATCATTAAAGTGGTTCTCGTGCCCAAGAAGCACCACGAACACACGAATGATGCGGCAGCTAAAACGCAGTAGAACCATTCGTGCTGCTAAATTAGTGTTCGCGCAGTAATGATTGGGCAATGGAATGAAGTTTCGTTGTTTTTAGTTCTCGTTGCAGGATGAATAACCACCCTCCCACCACTAATCCGCTCATCACAAACCACGTGAACGTGTGCAACGTGTCAACCACTTCAAAATGATACGTTTTTCCCACGTAAACAATGGCAAGTAATCGCAGAATGTTCACGAAAAAAATAATTCCCCAACCCACTAAGGAATAAATGATTTTTTTTCTCGTTGAAAGTGCATCAAATCCATAAATGAGTCCGAGCAGCAACCCCCACGTTGAGAGTCCAGTGCAAAAAGGAGTAATCTCAAACACGATTCCATTTGCTGTGAGGAGTGTTCCATTCACGGAAATGTTTAACGTGTTCCCCACAACAGTGGCTAACCATTCTTGATACGCAAGAGGAGGGAAAGCGTACGTGAATAATTCTACTAATCCAAAAATGACAAAGAAGCGAACAACAAATCGTTGAATCGTTGAGCGTCCGAGGAAGGGCAGAGACATTGCTTCACCACGGCACGCTTTTCATGCCAATCATGTACGCTAGCCTGTTAAACGTCATGTGCATGAATGGGGTGATCATCACCAGCAGGATGAGTGCGGTCCAATTAGGAGTGGAAAAGGCCACGCTAAATAACACGCCCCCTACCACAAAGTCTAATTGGTCGAGTATTTGCGCGGGGTGTCCACGCGGCATGTTCATGCGTCGCTTGATGAAGCTCCCCACAATATCCCCCACTAATCCGCCGGTGGACAATAGGAAAACGTACGCAACGTATTCGCTGGAAACCAGTTGCGTGTACCCGGGAAAAAAATACCCGAGTAAAAATCCCACAAACGTTCCGATTAACACGCCCATTCCGGTTCCTTTCCACGTTTTTCCTTTCCCAAAAATAGGCCGCCCATCGCTCCAATTTCGATTACCATCAATGGGTGTTTTTCCCCCAAACACCATCGCCGAAGAGTTGGCCACGTATAATGGAAGGGCAGTCAGGAACAAGTGTATCCAGAGTGGGTCCATACGTGTTAAACGTGGTAAAACCGAATTAAAAGCGAATGGGTGGCACGTATATGGTATACACGAGAGGAATCACCCCATGTCTCCAACCCCTAAGAATACACATGCCAGCAAGCCCGTGCTTACCCAACCTATTCACGGAGAAAACGATCCCAAGATTACTCCCTGGAATGAGGAAGACTTCAATGACGCATCAACCCCCCCTTCGCCACGCCGACGCGGACGTTCATTGCGCGACTGGCTCGTGTTGGGAGCGGCCGCCTTGCTCGTGTTTTACGTGATTCTTTTTCTCGCGGGGAGTTTTGTCAGTGTTTCCAACACGACCAGTTCAACGAGTTCTTCCTCCCGGAGTTTTTCACTCTTTAACGCGGGAGAAATCGCAATCATTCCCATTCAGGGAGAGATTTCCTCCGTCACAAGTCGTGATTCAATTGGATACTTGGACGTGGTTCAAGCATTAGATGATGCGGAGAACGACCCCAGTATTAGTGTTATTTTTCTGGATATTGATTCCCCCGGCGGAAGCGTGGTGTCGAGTAAACAAATTGTCGACAAAATTAGGGACGTGAACAAACCCATCGTGAGTTGGATTGGCGATGTGGGAGCGAGCGGAGCATACTACGTTGCCGCGTCCACGGATTACGTCATGTCCGACGCGGATTCCATCACGGGAAGCATTGGGGTTATTTCCATGCAACCCAATGTAGAGGAGTTAATGCAAAAAATTGGTGTGAAAATGAATACGGTGAAAACGGGAGAATTGAAAGACATCGGTTCTCCGTTTAATGAAATGAGTGAAAAAGAGAAAGAAGTGTTGCAAGGAATTGTAAACGAAGCCTTTGACGCATTCAAGAATGACGTTCAAACATTTCGCGGAGAAAAACTGACGAGTGAATCGCTTGAAACCGTGTTGGATGGACGCATTCTCTCCGGGAGACAAGCGTTGAGTGTTGGTTTGATTGATGAAACCCTTTCGCGAGAGAAAGCACTAGCACGCGCCGCGGAAACCGCAGGAATGAGTGGCAAACCCGTGTTGCGTTACTATATGCAGCAAACCCCTTCGTTGTGGGACGTGTTGTTTAACGCAGGAACAGCATTTGGGAGTGGAATCACAAGCAGTATCAGCCCCGCGTCTGCATCCGGGGCGACGCGCATCCAGGCCACGTGAGGAAAGTACAAAACCATTAATAGTCGCATTTTCCTTTGGTAGAACATGCCCACGTCCCCCCGTCCACGTGTTCGTTCACTCACCACGAAACGATTATCTCACACTGCGAAAAAGCAACCATTACCTGTGCGTTCCAATATCCGCCGCGTCTTCCGAAAAAGTTCATCGCAGGAAGCCCATGTGTATTTAATCCGCACCGGCAAAGGAAAACGCGTTTTCTTTCGAGCGGGATACGACTCCAGCCCCACGATTCGAAAGTATATTTTGCACAAGATTTTTTACGCACTTTATCCTCAATACGCGATTAAACCCCTGGGATTAGTAGTTGCAACGATTAACGGAGAACAAGTAGTGGGAATGACTTCGGAGATTGTTCGCCCGCGTTCATATGATTACAAATTATACCACCACACCTTCTACAATGACCCTGCTCTCACCGTTCATTTTCCGCACATGGATTTTGCGCACGCGCAACAAAAAGTAATTGAACAGATTGAAAAAAATTCAGGAATAAGCGTGAATGATCGGCCGGTCAATATTATTGACCAAAATGGCAAACCTATTTTTGTGGAAGTAGAAGACGTTAGTGTGCATAATCGCGCCAAGCTCGCACGTGCACTGCACGAAAACAAAATAGATGTAGCGGCATTGAAACAAGATATTTTGAAAAATTCTCCACCCGACAAACGCAGTCTAGTGAGTTATATCATGGAAACCTTCCTCTGATAGCGTTTTTCGTGAAAGTAAAAATTAGAACACGAGCGCGAAAAACAATCCCACGCTCAAGGAAGAAACAAAATTAACTAAATTATTATCCAAGTATCCCCATTGTTGAAGCGTGGCTCCCGCAAAACTATCCACCACGGATCCCAAAACGCCGGCAGCAAACAAAATCGTGGCGAAAAACACATTTCCACTAATGATAAAACCCAACACGGCAAAAATAAGCCCTCCCAGCGCGGAGGCGAGAAATCCCAAGAGCGAAACGCCCCCATCTGTTCCCGCGGGAACGGGTTTGAGAGTAGTAATCATGACCGGCTGTTCACGCGACAACACGCCTATTTCACTCGATAGTGTGTCGGCAAACGCGGCTGATAATGAGGCAAAAAACATCACGTTAAAGGGCGTAGGATTGAGTGCGAGCGCAATAATGGCAGGGCCGATGTTTCCCACAATATTACTCGTTGAGCGTGTCCCATGTTGTTTGCGATGATACTTGTTACGAATGGCACGCGTCACAAATTCTCCAATGAGGAAAAAGAGAATAATGGCAAAGAAACTTCCTAAACCTCCGCGCCATGCGACAAATAATGCGGTAATGAGTCC
>CAZKAN010000006.1:6730-13703 GCA_964550925.1 uncultured archaeon
TTTGACGTATGATGAATAATACGCCGAGCAAGACAACGATGACAATTATCCATTCGAGAATGGACATACGTTAAACGCCCTTTCCTCGCGCGTTACACCGCGGAGAGTCGCGTGACTTTTAACACGTCCACGCGCTTCATCGGGGCTATTTTGCGTGCTTTGTCTATGGCTTTAGCGATAGGTTCGCTCGTCGCACACACATTGAGCAATGCTTCAAAATCATTTCCCGCGGCTACTTCGGCTGCTTCCGCATGTAAAATGCGTCGCACGGCTGCTTGTTGCGGTCGAGAGATTTTGTTCGCGGATAATGCGACACTTTTGACGCGAGCACGCACTCCGTCCTTGCACGTGACGTCGTCCACGGATTCTACTTTCGTGGAGCGTCTACGCACTAATCGTCTGAGTGCGGATGGTTGTACTTCCACCGAGTCAAATCGCGTATATGCATTCAACCCTTGCACGTTGTTCACTTTGAAGGCGAGCATCAATTGGTTTTTCTTAATGTTACCAGTCAAGTCGCGCGCGGACACGTGAACAGTTCTTCCCATGAGTCCTTCGGCTTCTTCACCTGGCGTGTGGGCGATGATCGCATTGTTGAACGTTGCCGGTGCTAAAATGGTGAACCATTTCTTGGTTTTCCATTTGTCAACACCTTTGCGTTTGCGTGTACGAGGGGCTGCCTCTTTCTTACTTTCTTTTGCATTTGTGGGTTCATCAATCATTTGCATAGCGTTTTCCCTCCCGTTACTTCACCAACAGCGCGGCCGTTTCTGGAGTATATTTCCATCCGGCGGGCAGTTTTCCTGCTTTAACGTAATAATGTGCTAAGCGTCGAATCTTTGACACGGTAATGCGGTATCCTCGCTGAGCGGAATAATCTTTCGTGTTGAGCGTCATGTGTTTCTGTAGTGCTACACTGCGTTCGATTAAGTTCAACAAGTCAATGGGAATATCCGTCGAAAGTTTTTTCTCGGTGAGAATCTGATTGATTCGTTTTTGAGTGGCGTTTTTCACGTTGGGAATACCATACTGGTCGCGCAACGCTAAACCGATGAGCGCGGGGCTCATTCCCTGGTTGGACAATTGAACAATGAGTTCTTCTATTTCTTTGAGGGAGTAGTCCACATACTGTCCCTGCTTCTCTTCTTTCGCAGACATGTATTATCATCTCCAAACTTGGGCAATTACCCAAGCACCAAACCCGTCTGGTTAAGAGCGGATCCAGCTTGGCTAGAACCAAGATAACGAATTTCCATAGGGGAGGGTATATAAAGCCTTATCCGGGTTGAGCGTTAAAAGCCCTTTAAAGGGCGATTTCGTAGGGGTGGCATGGCATCACCACCTAAACGACCTCTTTCACGAAAAAAGAGTATGCTGCAGCGATGGTCGCAAGTCCGTCGAATCAAAAAACGAGCGCTGAATGGGCCTTCCGACAGTGTTTTTGTAAAAGAATTCGTTCCCCTTGTGGAGGAACAGCGGATATATGAATTAGTTTCACGAAGACAATTGGTTGATGAAAAGAATCGCGAGGCGATCCATCAGAATAAAGCTAGCGTGGATTCTGCGATTCGAGATAAGTTGCACCAGTGGGCGCTTTCGCGCGCACTCACTACGACAGGAGTTTTCTCACCAGTAGAAAGGAGGTTCATTCGAATAAAAATGAATTTTATTCTAACCGCAACTAAAAATGAAAAAATGGACGCACTTAAAGGTTTAGAAAAGAAACTCGGCCGTTGGCGATACAGCAATTTTATGGCATTGTATAACAATACTATTAATTTTTTAGAAAATAAACTAAATTCTTACTAGGCGGCTCACGCGCGTAAAAAAATCACGCATACCGTATGCGCGACTCGACTTCGCCCATTTGTGTAAGCACTTTTTTCAGTCCCTTGTTTTCTAAATATCCTTTTTGTATTTCTTCCCAGCCCTTGTTTAGAGTAGAGTGCGTGGCGGAGAATGTTTTTTTCAAATTAACTAAATCCACGGCCGCGTCTTCGAGTTTGTGGGAATACGTTGAGAGTCCGAAGTCAATCATCACTAATTCATGCTTCGATTTTCCGTTTTTTTTCATTTTCGTTTTGCGCACGAGCACGTTGGACGTGGTTAAATCCCCATGAATCACGTGATGAGCGTGTAACACGGCGATTATTTTTCCCAATTCCCAACATAGGCGCATTTTTTCCGCGTTTTTTGTTTTTGCATGAAGCAAAACGTGCTTGAGACGTGGCGCGTCCACGTATTCCATGTAAATCGTACTCGCGTGCGGTTCCACGAGATAGATAGTGGGCGTTGTCACTCCCCATTTTTTGACCGCGTGAAGCATTTTGGCCTCGTGGGAGGTTCGTTCCCGTCGCAAAGTCGTGTCGAGTTGAGGGTGGCGATACCCTTTGATGACGCGTTTTTTTACGACGACATTTTTTCCGAGAATTTTTCGTTTTTCAAGCGTGGCTTCTGCGCCAATGGAGAGATATTGTTCTTTTTTTTCAAGTTGAGAGGGCATAGCAGACACTAATTAGAGAATCCGCACGCGATTTTAAGTTCCTTTACCCGTTCGACATGCGTTTCACTCACAACCTGAGCGGTTTGTTCCGCGCTCTGCAAGTAATCCACTCCCAACACGTTTGCCATGGAAACATTTTCTTGTACTTTCGCAAAATCACTCGCGGCTTGTTGAGCGTTTTCTTGGGCGTCTTCCATTCGTTGAATAGCTTTGGAAATGGGAGAATTAACACTACATTCGGGCGCGTCCATGTTGACGTTGTTCAATAATGTTAACGCGTCATCGGTTTGATTGACCATTTCTAATAATTCGAGCGTGGCATCAAGGTAGTTGCTTAATGCGACTCCATCATTTCCAGCAATGGAGCGAATGGTATTGCGAAATGGCAAGAGTTCATTGCGGTACGCCTCTCGCTGAACCATCGTGGCGGGGACGAGTGACCCTGATGGCACGTACGATGCGCGCACCCCCACGAGTTGTTGCGATGTATTCGTGGCATCCCCCCCGAAGAGGCAGCCGGATAATAGGAATAGTACAAGTAGGCCCCCTGCGAGGATGGGTTGGTTCATACGCTGGGGAGTGTTTTTTGCTATTTAAAACGCCCCCACCGAGTGGCCTTAAAATGGGTTTTCCTCGTTTTTGAGTCATGGAAGGGAATGAGATTAAGGAAATGGAAACCCGTGTGCGCGCATTGTGGGAGAGTGAAAAACTCTACCTCTACGACCCGGCGCAACAGAAACCCGTGTTTAGCATCGACACCCCTCCCCCCACGGTTTCGGGTGAAATGCACATCGGTCACGCGTGTTCATACTCGCAAACGGATTTTGTGGCGCGTTACAAACGCATGCGTGGATTTAACGTCTTCTATCCGTTTGGCACGGATGACAATGGATTGCCCACGGAAAGATTGGTGGAAAAAAACAAGAATGTTCGCGCGCGCGACATGTCTCGTAAAGAGTTCATTCAGTTGTGCATGGAATTCTTACTTGTTGAGCGTCCGAAGTTTATTCAAGATTGGATTAACATGGGAATTTCCGCGGATTTTTCGCACCCGTATTCAACGATTGATGATTCCACTCGAAAGTTATCTCAATGGTCTTTTTTAGATTTGTACAAAAAACAACGCGTGTATCGCAAAGACGCTCCGGCGATGTGGTGCCCCGAATGTCAGACGGGTGTTGCACAGGTGGAAGTCGAAGACAAGATGTTCGATTCCACGTTTAATGATATTATTTTCACGACCGGAAAAAATAATGAGAAAATTACCGTGGCCACGACGCGACCAGAACTGTTGCCTGCGTGCGTGGCATTGTTTTTTTCTCCGGGAGATGAACGCTATGTTCATTTGCGCGGAAAAAAAGCACGTGTTCCATTACACGATTTTGAAGTTCCCATTCTCGAGGATGCGCGTGTAAAAATGGATAAGGGAACCGGCATCGTCATGTGCTGCACATTCGGTGATCAGACAGACATGGAGTGGCAGAAAGCATACAATTTGCCTATCAAAACAGTCATTGGAGAGAATGGCCGCATGACCACATTGGGCGGAAAGTATGCTGGTTTGAGTATCAAGCAGGCGCGCAAGCAAATCATTGAGGATTTGAAAGCCGCTCATCTCTTAACGAGCCAAAAGCCCATCAATCACGCAGTCAACGTGCATGATCGTTGCTCTACTCCTATTGAGTTTGTGAAAAGCCGCCAGTGGTTTGTTCAATACTTGGATTTGCGCGAAACCATGTTGGAATGGGGAAACGAATTGAAGTGGTTCCCTCCCCACATGAAACATCGGTATGATAATTGGATTAACGGGTTGCAATGGGATTGGTTGATTTCCAACCAGCGCTATTTTGGAGTGCCCTTCCCCGCGTGGTATTGTAAGAAATGTAATGAACCCATCCTCGCGGATGAGAAACAATTGCCCGTGGACCCATTAACCGATAAACCAAACACGAAAGCATGTCCAAAGTGCCATTCGAATGAGTTTGTTCCTGAAACGGATGTGTTGAACACGTGGTTTACTTCTTCACTCACTCCCCAGATTGCCATGCAGCGTTTTTCAGACAGTGAAAAAAAGAAATTATTCCCCATGGATGTTCGTCCGCAAGCGCATGAGATTATTACGTTCTGGTTGTTCAACACCGTGGTCAAGAGTCACCTTCATTTCAATCAGACTCCTTGGAAAAATGCCATGATTTCGGGTTTTGTCACCTTGAAAGGAGAGAAAATGTCCAAGTCTAAAGGAAACGTGGTGCGTCCGCAAGAAGTATTAGAAAAATATGGAGCGGATTCCATTCGGTATTGGGCAGCGTCTTCCAAATTAGGGGATGATTTTGATTACCAGGAAAAAGACGTGCAAACCGGAAAGAAATTTGTCACCAAATTATTGAATGTAGCTCACTTTGTCTTCTCCAATATTCACGTTCCTGCGTCACGTCCTCATTTGCTCGAAACGGACGCATGGGTGTTGAATCGTTTGCAGTCCGTGATTGAAAATTGCACCCAATCATTTGACGAGTTTAATTATTCCAAAGCCAAATCCGAAGCGGATTATTTCTTTTGGCATGATGTCGCGGATAATTATTTGGAACTCGTGAAAAAACGCGTGTATGAGGGAACAACTGAAGAAAAAGCATCCGCGGCATACACGCTTTATCACGTGTTGTTAAACACGCTCAAATTAATGGCACCGTTTACGCCGTATATTACCGAAGAAACATACCAGAAGCATTTCCGCGCACGCGAAAAAAGTGTTTCCATTCATCTTGCCGCGTGGCCTTCAGTTAAGAGTGATGCTGTTTTCTCCGCGCGACCGTATTCGAGCGAGGACGATGCCAAATGGTCACGATTGCTCGAAATTGTTTCCTTGATTCGGGGTAAAAAGTCAGAAGCCAAGAAATCCATGAAGGCGGAAATTAATCTCACCCTCACGCCGGAAGACCAGAACATGTTAAGCGGCGCGCTGAACGATTTGAAGGGCGTTTCCAACGCAAAAGAGATTCGCACGGGCGTGTTTAACGTGGACGTGCTGTGAGTTCAGCGGAAAAATAAATAGAATAACTCAAATTCCAAAAAATCCTTTCTTTTTGCCCTTCTTCTTTCCTTCCGTTTTCGTTCCCCCGCGCAGCGTGCGAAGTTGTTCGAGCAGTTCTTTTTCTTCCTTGTTGAGTGTTTCGGGAATGTTGATTTCTACTCTAACGAATTGGTCGCCGAACGCATCCTCATTGAGGAATTTGATTCCTTTGTCTTTCATTCGGAATATTTTCCCGGGCTTTGTTCCCGCGGGAATATGCAGTGTGGCGGTTTTTCCTCCGAGTAAAGGTACGTCAACGTCTCCGCCTAACACGGCGTCTTCATACGAGATGGGTTGTTCCACATACACGTCACTTCCGTCTCTCTTGAACACGCGATGCGGCTGCACATGAATGACCACGTACACGTCTCCTTGTTTTCCATGTTGTGCATGCCCTTGTTTGGTTAAGCGCAAGTGGTTTCCTTCATCCACTCCCGCGGGAATTTTGACTTCAATCGTTTTCGTTCGGTGAATGCTTCCTTTTCCTTTGCATGTTTTACACGGATCCGAGACGGTTTGTCCTTTTCCCCCGCACGTGGAACACGTTCCCGTGGTTTGAAATATTCCAAAGGGAGTACGCCTCGTATGCGTTTCCATTCCTCTTCCTTTGCACGTTTTACACGTTTCTTTTTTTCCCGAATGGGAACCTGTTCCTTGGCATGTTTCACATTCTTCTAATCGCGTGAGTTCGATGCTTTTGGTCACGCCGAACGCGGCTTCTTCGAAGGATAATTCGATGTCCGTGCGAATATGCAAGGGTTGCGCGCTCTCTCGTGCAGAGGCAAATCCTTCTCCGAATGCGCTGCGTAACAAGTCATCCATGGATGAGAATCCTTGTCCTCCGAAGTTTCCTCCGAACCCTCCGCGGAACAAGTCTGAAAAATCAAATCCCGCACCCGAAAATCCACTCGCCCCTTGTCCAAACCCTCCTCCCGAGAATGCGTCGCTGCCAAATTGGTCATACGTTTGGCGTTTTTGCGCGTCTGAAAGAATAGAGTATGCTTCGCTTATTTCTTTGAATTTTTCCGTGGCTTCCGGACTTTTGTTCACGTCTGGGTGCCATTGTTTGGCGAGTTTTTTGTACGCGGATTTGATGTCCGCGTCACTGGCATTTTTGGACAATCCTAACGTTGAATAGTAGTCTTTGGATGCCATAATTTTTCACGCGCGTTGATTAGTCATTCTACTAATAGCTGGAATAAAAGGAAAACGCTTGGTTAAGCAGCCATGAATTTTCGCTGCTCTTCCAAGGATTTATTTTTGATGGGCTTATTTGTCTTCGTTGACTTTGAAGTCAGCGTCCACGGCATCGGTATCGCTTCCGTTTTCGCTTGTTTCACGTGTTTCATGTCGTCCTCCCATGTTTCCTTGTGCGGTGTTTCCCGCTCCCGATTTGGCAT
>CAZKAN010000007.1:0-8763 GCA_964550925.1 uncultured archaeon
TGGTCAATGAAAAAAATAAACTCGTGGGGGTAATTTCCATCAAAGATTTGTTCCGATACCCCCTCTCAACGAGTGTCAAAAAAATAATGAAACGAGACATTATTACCGTATCACCGGACGCACACAAAGAAAAAATTGCACGATTAACGTTAGAACACAACCTCCGCGCCATTCCTATCGTAAAAAATGGTCAATTAGAAGGAGTTATTCTCACGCACAAAATTCTCCATATTCTCAATCAAGCATTGCGCGAACACATCATTTCATTCTCGGGTGTGCACCGCTCCCATTTGGAATACGAAAACACGATGCGCGTTCCCCTACTTGAAAGTATTATGCACCGCGCCCCCTGGTTAATCATCGGATTTTTTGGCGTAATTGTTGCTGCGGGAATCATTGACCAATTTGAATACATCCTTGACGAGCACATTGTTTTCGCATTCTTCATTCCTGCCATACTGTACATGAGCAACGCCCTCGGAACACAGAATCAGACACTCTTGATTAGGGACTTAGCATTAATGGGAAAAGAACTCCCCATCGGAAAATATTTTGTGAAAACCATCCTCATCTCAGCGATTGTAAGCCTCATCATCAGCACCCTTGTCTATGGTGCCACGAGCATCATTTGGAATGAAAACACAGCAGGGGGAGTGATTGCGCTCGCCATGTTCATCACCCTCATGATTTCAAGCGCATCCTCGCTCGCAACGACCATCATTTTCAAAAAAATGAAACAAGACCCTGCACTCGGAAGCGGACCCTTCGCCACCATCATTTCAGACGTGAGTTCCATCCTCATCTACTTCCTCATCGTCTCAACCCTCCTCTAACGCACCCAAACAACACTCATCCAATGAAAATAACCCCCAGGAAAGGGCGTTTTTGAACCATTTACGCGCGTATGCTTTTATTCCCACAAAACGTAGTTAGAGGGTTAATCCCAATACGGCAGCAGGGGGAATATGCCGATGATGAACGACAATGTAACACTCACGAAGGGTCCACTGGACGTGGAACGATGGAACGAAAGTTTCATGAATGGAATTAGACGATGGAAAGGAGTCCAGCCGCAACGCTCGGGATTAGGAGACAAAATCCTATCCAATGGAGAACTATTCTGCGAAATGTACACCACGATGCGTCAAATATCCATGCGCATCAAACTTCCCCGCACCCACCAGCAACGCGCACTCAACGCGAGCATGGCACGCATTCCCCGAGACAAAAATCTCGCGAACGAGGGATGGGTAGAATTAACCATCGACTCGGATGACACGCTGCAAGACGCACTCACGCTTGCCCGACAAGCATACTTGGAAACGCAACGATAGTCATTCAAATTATTTTGCTGGCGATTCGGCTGGCAAGCATTTATCAACACCTAAAAGTCGTTATCATCCATGATTCCCACACGCTCAACGAAATGTCCCGCGTGCCATTCGAAAAAAATAGTTCACCCGCACGCAGGAAATGTAGCACTGCACTGTTACGCATGTGGTTTTGAGCGGTGGAGAAACATTCCAGTGCAAATTAATTGAAACTACTTGTCAGGAACTCATGCCCAGCCAAACTTTTTACCAAAAAAGTTTGATCAAAAACTCACTTATCGGGCATTTCATATTCGACAAACGATTTGTTGGACAAAAACAAACTCTCCAACCACGTGGAAGTCATGGGACCAATTCCTCTAAACACGCGGAAAATATCCCGCAACTCGGGAGAAAGCAAGGGAGATTTTTGATAATCCTTCTTGGCACGCTCAATCCATTTCAACACGCTTCCATGCTGTCGTTGAATCTCCGCACACTTCTTGGCATTGATGATAACGCTTTGCATTTTCCACTTGTTTTTAATCATCCCTGGCGATGCGAGAAATTTTTCCATGGTTTTTTCATCATTCTCATCCAATTTCGCCAACTTCTGAATGTCAAAACCATGAAAGGCTTTCGTTATTTCCGGCCACTTTTTCTCGACTACACGATAGTTGAATCGCACGACGAAAACAATGAATGAAACATCATTCAAAAACTGGTTATCCGATTTGGGCTTATCCCAGCGCTTTTTGACCATACGTTCAACGAGGGAAAATGTGAATAAAAAGGAATGGAGAGCAAAACGCCAGAATAAAAAATTAAACATAGGATTTTATCCCTAATTCACTTGGATAAATCATGGAAAAAGAATGTCACATCTGTCCCATTAATGAATACCCTATTTTCGAGACCGACCATTGGAAGATTTTTTTGAGTTTTGACCAATTTTATTTAGGACGCTGCCTCATTATTGCAAAACGACACGTAGGAAGTTTAGGACAATTAAATAGAGAAGAAATGATTGATTTTCAAAACGTAACAAAGAAACTTGAAATCGGACTCAAAAAAGCATTTCCATTTACCTTATTCAATTGGGGTTGTCTAATGAATCACGCATTCAAAACAAAACCATATGACCCACACGTACACTGGCACATGTTTCCACGACATGAGGCACCCATTACTTTCGATGGCCGAACGTGGATTGACACTGATTTTAGTCGGCACTATTTACCTAAAGGAACGGATATTTTATCCAAGGAAAAATTAGACAAAATACTCACGCATATCAAACAATTTATCTGATTTCAAGACTTGCACCCCCCGATTTTAAAGGGCGTGTGCACTTGTACAACGTATGAGTTCTCAACAATTAGACCCGTGGGGAGACAACCTGATTCAGGACTACAAACAAGTGGCCCAACACTTCGGGTTAGAAGCCTTTGACCCCAACATGTTCCCCAATCCCAATCGACTTATGAGAAGGGGAATTGTTTTCGCAGGAAGGGACATCAAACGCATCAGCGAAAGCATCCAGAAAAAGAAACCATTCTACGTCCTCACGGGAGTAATGCCTTCCTCTGAAAAACTACACTTTGGAACCAAAAGCGTGGTGGAAAACGTGAAGTATTACCAAGAACAAGGGGGAGAAACATTTGTTTTAGTCGCCGACTTGGAAAGCGCGGCCGCGCGAGGAGTGAGCGTGGAAGAAGGACGAAAACGCGCACTCCAATTCCACATCCCCGCGTATTTAGCATTAGGATTAGACATCAAAAAGACTAACTTTTATTTTCAAAGCGAAAACCGCACGGTAACCAAACTCGCATTTGAGGCCGCGCAACGTATAACGTTAAACGAGTTCAAGGGCGTATACGGCAACGCCGACCCGGGACGCATCATGAGTGCGGTCACGCAAATTGGGGACATGATTTATCCCCAAGAAAGACACGCGCAACCGGTGCCCGGAATTATTCCCGTGGGCTTGGACCAAGAACCCCACATCCGTTTGTGTAGGGATTATTTGCACAAAATGGAACACACGAAAAGATTTATGCCCATTTCATCCCAGTATCACATGTTCCTCCCCTCCATGGATGGAAGTGCCAAAATGAGCAAATCCAACCCGAAAGGAAACATTTCCATCCCAGACGATATCAAAAACGTGGAAAAAGTCATCAAATCAGCGGTTACGGGGGGAAGGAAAACAGCGGAAGAACAACGAAAACTCGGAGCCGAAATAGAAAAAGACATGGTGTACGAATTACTCAAACAGCATTTAGTTGAGAGTGATCACGAACTCCAAAAAATACACGACGATTACAAAAGCGGAAAAATGCTCTCGGGAGAATTGAAACAAATCGCGGTAGAAAAAATGACGGCGTTTTTGAAAAAGTTTAATGATGATGTGGAAATGTACCGCAGCAAAATAGATGATGTAAAATTCTTGACATTCTAAATTTTTCGGAGCGCCCTAATCAAATAATTGGAGGCGGTTCTCAATGATACACTCAATTTTTGAGCAACATCCCGAAGAGTATAGCCTTCGAGCAGATGCATAACCGTAAACAATTCACGCCGCTTCAATTTCCTACTCACTCCAGGAGGGATGGACACATCCATAAATGGATTCGATGCGGGGAGGCGTGATTCAAACTCCTCTACTTGTGCGGTGTCACGACGTTTCCCCGAACGCGTATACGGACCCTTCGTCCGCAAGCCATCCTTCAACCAGTATCTCAAACGCGCTCGCACCACCTGCTTAAACAATTTTTCACGCTCAACTGAAGATAACTCAACCGGAAAAGGAAATCGTTCGGCTTCTTTGTTAATTCGCTCATGAATATAATCATCTAATTCAGGGTCGGAAAATCGCGTACGACTCAGGTCGTGGCCGTGAAGCATCATGAGGACGGAATGCACGAGTAATTGTCGCTCCGTTTGTGATAACGAATTTTTGGGACGCGCATTTCGAGGAAAGCGGGAAATACGATGCAATTCTTCACGCGTGCGAAGATGAAATGTACGAATAATTCTTCCAATACTATCGTCACTTAAAATTTTAACAGCAGCTAGGTGAGGCATTCCTGCTTTCTCTCGAAGCAAAATCGACCGAATTTCAGAAACAGCATGCTGAGGAGCCAATTCTTGAATACGCGCATACTGCCATATTTTAGGGTGCGTCAACAAATATTTTCTATCAGGGTCTGGGCGCACCCGATCAATTAAATCAAATATTCTCCGGCGAGTACTATCGCGAAAGTTCCCACGCCCCTGATGAAAAACTTCCACGCGTGAGCGGGGAACATTAAAACGGGACGCAATGCCGCGGACCGTAGTAAATTGTAACATGCGCTGGCGATTTTCTAATCGTTTCTCCCACGTGGCACGCTTTCCGGTGGAAGGAGGTGATTTGCGGTGACGACCCATGAGTTAACGTGGCAGTGGTCCTACTTTAACATTTGCCTGCACACACTCTACGGGAATAGGGGTCTGCTTCTGGATATCATTCACCACGTGTTGAAAGTACGCGTTGCTTTTTCCATTATACACGAGAATTTTCTCCACCTGCTTCATCTCTGCAATTTGCACAATTTTTTCAAGGGTATTTCCCCATTCCAAAATGTCCGTGCACAATCGCTTGTTTTCCTTTATTTTTAGTTTCATTTTATCAATCGTCTCACGCCCAACCATTATTTCACTCGTTTTGAAACCAAATGACGCGGAAGCGGATTTAGGGTCTAATACAAGCAACAAGTACACGACCGACGCGTTCTCGGAAATGTGCTGCACAAACGCATCATTGGCATCCGCGGGAGAAAGAATAGGAACGAGGACGCGCATACACGTTACACGTTGAGCGGGTATTAAATGGTTCCCCAAATCACTTTTCATGGGTTTGGAAAAAATCGTATGATTAACCCACGTACGCGTACAAATTCTTTTGTTTCTCAATGACAATTCCATCTTCTTTGGCAAACTCTAACACAATGCGCGCGAGAATGGGAGGAATTGCTTGGGAAAGCGCGATCACGGATAATTCTTCTTTCTTTTTTGATTGAAGAAAACTCACTAATTTTACCGTGTATTTTTCCAATAAAGAGTTTTCCACGATATAATAAAACCCATCAAATGATTTGATGCCCTTCACTTCACCATTGCGAATGCGTTCCTGCAAATCAAAACTAGCCGCTTTGGCCGCACCATCACTGCGCAACACCATGAACCCGTCATTCACTAACGAGTATTCCTCGACTGGCTTCTCAATGACCTGCGTATGCGTAATAATTTTTTTCACGTTGGATGGAACCAGCGTTGCGGAGGAGGGGGGAGTAGTTGTCTTGTCCGTGGAAGGAATGGGTTCGCGATAAATTCCCTTATCAAACTTAGGATTGGTTTTAATCACCACAATTTTTCCCGCGTGCAACAATTCCTGAAACGCGGACAATTCTTCTCCCGCGAGAAAACGCTCAAATCGACCCTCAATCAAATCCGGCAAGCGATGCGTTTTGAGCAAGCGCAACACTTTCTGATGAATGGGTTTGAACACGAAGCCGGTGGTTTCCACTAAATCCTTCTGCATGGAAGGCAGGGAAATCAACCACGTATTCGTTTCCAAGCGGGATAATTCCACCTCCCCTTTTTCAGGAAGATTCAACTCGGACACACTCTCAACAGGAATAAGGGAACGCAGCTTGTCCACGGGAATGCGAGCAGGGGGCATATACCTAGTATGCGGGAGAATGATTTAAGAGTGCAGCTCCAAAAAACAGTTGAAATGAAAAAATCGCGTTATTCTCCATCGCGCACGGCCTTGCGGCAAATCAATCCTTGTTTAGTAAACTGAATGTCAATAATCCCATTATAGTGAGCAGTTCCCCTCATTTTCAATACTTCTAATTGGTGCTGCCTCGTTTTACGACCCACATCATCCTCGATTTGCGCGTACGAAAAGGAAATAATTCCATCCGTCAAAAAACCAATTTCTCCCGCGCGCGCATCCACCACTCCCGAAAGTTGTTCCGCAATAATCAAACTCGTACAACCCCACTTCACGAGCATTTCGAAAAACAACAACAATGCCTCGCGCTGCTTGTAATCATCACGAAACAACAAGCCATACGCGGTAATGGAGTCAATGACAAGGCGTTTAGCCCCAATCTCCGCAATCGTGTCACGCACGGTTCCCCCACCCTCTTCTAATAATTTATTGACTTGGTGGGCTTTGTAAAACAAGTGACGCGCCAACCCCTGCTTCTCTAACGCGTAAAAATCCCACCCAAAATTGAGGCAGTGATTGTAAATACTATCTTTACTCTCGGCAAAACTCAAGTAGACGCCAGGTTCATTCCATTGAACCGCACCATTGTACAAAAACTGCATGGAGAAAGTCGTCTTACCCGTGCCCGCGTAGCCCGCTACAAGCGTATTCGTTTTCTCCTCAAAACCACCCTGCACCAAATCATCAAAACCAGGTATTCCCGTAGGAACACGTCTCACGGCATGCTTGGGCTTTTCACTCTCAACACTATACGTGGGAAGGTCGGTGATTTCAGGCATAACGCATTCAAACGTTTCGCACTTATAAAACAATTCGGCCACGCGGCATAAACGACCTTAAATGAGTATCCACGCTCAACAAGTCATGCTTCCCCCCACCATCCCTTTTCGCTACGATCAACCACGCGAAGGACAGGAAAAACTCATCCTGGATGCGTACGACGCTTTCACCAATCAAAAAATATTTCTCGCGCACGCGGAAACTGGATTAGGAAAAACCGACGCAAGTTTAAGTGCCGCACTCGGCGTCGCATTGCAAAAAGACCCCACGCTCACGATTGTATTTCTCACCCCCAAAAATGCCCAACATGCGATTGCATTGGAAACGTTGCGCGGGATTAATGAAAAATACAACCTCAAATTGCGTGCCGTTGATTTAGTGGGAAAAAAACACTTGTGCATTGATGAACAAACCACGCAGAAAGAGGGAAGAGGATTCTATGAAATGTGCCGCAAAAAAAGAGAACACCAAACGTGCACACATTATGGACACGCGCGAGGATATGATACGCTCAACAAGGAAAAAGCCAAAATTGCACGACAAGACCTTGTTACACGAATGAATGGTATTCACTCTTCCGCGGAAATCAAAGACGAATCAACGCACAACGTGCTCAACCAGGTTCCCTGGTCTATGTGTCCGTTTGAAACCAGCATGGAATTAGCCAAAAAAGCCAATGTCATCATCGCGGACTATTTCCACATTTTTTCTCCATCCGTGAGTGAACTCGTTTTACCCAAATTAGGAAAAAAACCCGAAAATTGTTTGCTAATCGTGGACGAGGCGCACAACCTCCCTGAGCGTGTGCGGGGATTACTCTCCACGAGCCTCACCACGAAACAACTCTCACGAGCCGTGGAGGAAGCCGAATTCTTGAATGAGAAGGAACTCGCTCACACCCTCAAACAAATAGAGAACACGTTACGTGAACACGGAAAAACACTCTCGGAGAGTGAAAAACTCATTGATGAAAAAAAATGGCCAACATTCTTAGGCGAAAAAATTGATTGGGAAGAATTCTCCTTACTCTGCGAAGCGCGCGGAGTGGATTATTTAGAAAAAAGCACGAAGGATAATTCCATGCTCATTCAAGTGGGAGAATTTTTAGAAAAATGGGCTAACGAAAGCGAAGGACTTGCCAGAGTTCTCAAAAAATGGGGATACACTGACGATTTGTCCGTCAGTGTAAAAGCACTCGACCCCGCTCCCTTGACGCGCAACGTGTTAGAAAAAATGCACGCATGCCTGCTCATGTCCGGCACGCTTCATCCTACGGAAATGTTTGGAGACATTTTAGGAGTAAAAAAAGAAAAAATACAAATGGGATTTTACGCGTCACCGTTTCCGAAGAAAAATAGACTCAATATTATTGCCCCCATCGCCACGACCAAATACTCGGAAAGGAGTGAAGAATCATTCACCAAGCTCGCAGAAGAAACGGGCAAAATCGTGAACCAAATACCTGGGAACTCGGTCGTTTTTTTTCCATCATTCCAATTATTGGATAACATTGGGAGAAAGATGCAAGATTTCACGATGCGCAACCTCTTGTTCCAACGCGAAGGAATGAAAATGCACGAAACAGAAAAGTTGATTCGTGAATTCAAACAACACGCACACGGATTTGGAAGTGTTTTACTCGCATGCACCAGTGGATCGTTTGCCGAAGGATTGGATTTTCCCGGAAACGAATTATTAGGCGTCGTTATCGTGGGCATTCCCCTCGCGGAAATGAACATTGAGACGCAAGCACTGGTGAATTATTATGAAAAACGATTCAAGAAAGGATGGCACTACGGATACATCTATCCCGCGATGAACAAAGCCATGCAGGCCGCGGGACGCGCGATACGCACTCCAACCGATGAAGGAATCATCGTGTTTTTGGAC
>CAZKAN010000007.1:8773-13250 GCA_964550925.1 uncultured archaeon
GAGTCCTGGTGAAAAAATCAAGGCTTTTTGGAACGAAAAACGAAATGAAGAGAAGGGATGAATTAAATACTAGGGAAATGACCAATAACACATGCCGCGACCCCGCAAACCATGGACCGAACGTTCAGCCATTCTTCGCTTTCTCAGCAAATCACCCCTCAATACCACGCAACGCATGCGAGCACGTGCACGAAATAACCAATTATTATTTCAACAACCGGAAGCACACCCTACTATTGTAAGCATGCAAAAAAGCGTGGCACGCGCTGAACGAAAATTAAAAGCTGCCAATGAAAGTCAAAATTCCATGGAGGCCGCACGATTACGTGCACAAGCCATGAACGAGTCCTCCGCCTCATGGATAAAAGGAACACGATGGATTAAGCGAGGAGCAGCGTGGGTGCGTAAAAAAAGCATCCCTGTTGTTCACCCCATTGATGCGTGGAAAACCTCCCGCGTGAGTGCACGCAAAAAAGATTTGAGTGAAAAAAGAAATGCGCAAGAAAAGCAACGCACGGCATTGCAAAAATCCGCACAGAGTGAACGCGAACGAATCATCAAACAAGTCGAGCAACGACTCCCATCCATTCGAAAACGAATCGTAATGGAAATCGACACCACCCTAGCCCAACTTGCAAAACCTCCTTTTTCTAGACAGGGAGTCAGCCAACTCCGGATTGCCCGAGGATACGTGAGCAGAGTAAATGATCCTGAAACAATGATACGCTTTGACCAACTACTCCAAGAACTCAGACAAGCCGTACGAAAGGGCAACCGACCAAAAGCCGTCGAAATAGCCACCAGTCTTAGAAATTTTGAATAAACCATATTCGCGCAAGCAACCTATATAAAGGGGCTAAAACCCAAACATACGCATGAACACCCCACGCGCCATTACTGGATTACTTGTTGTTTTCGTCCTAGGAATTATTGTGTTAAACGCCGTCCAAGCCCAAAACACCCCCACGAATACGGCTTCATCCACGAGCGCGGGAGTGAGTGACTACAAACGACTCATCAACAACATCCCGGTCATCGACCAAATGATTACAGACAATGTGCCCGTTTTCAAACAAGGAGAAAACATCCGACCTGCCCTCGAATATTTGGCGAACAACAAACAAAAAGGATTCGCCGCCATCCGAAACCCGTTGAGCGGGAATGGATTATACGCACTAATTTCAGAGACGGCCTCCGGCAACGAAGGAGAAATACAAGTTTATCGCTACTATCGAGAAGAAAACCAATTCGCACTCATGGATTGTGATTGGGGCGGCAGTTCAGAAACGGACAACATTAATGATGATGATGAAATTCTCAATGAGTTGGGAGACCCCATTTCCATCGACCAATTCCTCGAGTATTACGATTGCGGACTTGGATGGATTGACCAAACATTCACGTTTGATGACCTCGCATACGGCGAACAAGACGATGAAGCAGTTGGAATCGGCGGCAGCATACGCGAAATCCTCCAATCCAGCGCCAATGCAATTACTTCGGCATACGGGGGAACAAGCCCATTCGTGGTGAAAGCAACCTACAGCGAAGAAAGCCTCCCGAATGTAACAACAGGAGAAAGCACCCCTGGCAAAACCACGACAGCCAGCGCGGCCGGAAGCACCGTTTCATCATGCGTGTTTGGAGACAATGTAAAAGAATACACGCTGGATGCCAGCGGACGCGTGAACATGACGAATGGAAATCCTCAAACCACGAGCGGAAGTAATTCATTCGATTTAGTTTCAGGAGACAATCGATTAAGCAGCCCCGCAAGCATTCTCATCAAGGACAACAAGGGCGTGTCCAAGTATTTACTCAACATTACTGACTTTACATTAGAAGATGACCGCGTGTCGTTACAAATGACCCTCTGCACGAATGAAAAAGGATGGAAGAATTATTGGGACAAAGTAACGTATGCGATTTGGACCGATAATGACACGCGCGAAGTCAAATCACGAAACGCGAGCAGTGCATCCACTTTCAAAGCAGACTTTGTGAATTACGAAGATAACCCTGAAATTCGCGCTGACTTTATGAGCACGTTGCGCAACACCGTCAGCGTTTTCGTGTACATTGACGAGGACGAGAAGAGCATTTACAACATTGCCGTTGACTCCGTGCGCGAGAGCAACAACAACACCATATTACGCTTCAATCTCAACCCAGCATCATTACAAGCCATACGCGAAGCATTATTGCCCGCTGAATACACGCCTGACGAAATACGCGAAATGATAACCATTCAAATGAAAGGCAGCAAAAACGCAACAGGCAGCACTCCAACGGCCGAACTCATCCTCGGAGAAGGAGTGTTAAACACGGAAGGAAGTGCAAACGCAAGCACGTTTGATAACAAATACTGGAAAGTAAGCAGCAACCTCGTGACTCCAGCCGAATACACATTCACGTTCACCATTGATGGATATCGCCCCATCGAACGAAAAGTAGTCGTTACCAACAAACTATTATCCCCCACGGACCCCAATAAATTGACATTTGAAAATGTGTACGATGCATTCAACATCCGCGATGAAGATTTGAAAAAAGACCACTGCTCCGCGTGCAATGATTTACTCTCCTGCACACTCTGCGCAGACACCATGTTTGTGGACAAGCTCACGAACTAAGAATACGAAAAAAAGTTATTTTTTAGACGCGGGAGCGTCTACCGGAGTGGATGAAACCACGTTTCCGGCATCCTGCGCGGCGATTTTAGATTCACCCTTAACGGGTTTCAAGGGCAATGCATCCTCTTTCTTCTTCGCAGGAGGAACAGGCTTAGGCAAGCGTTTGACGATATCATCCCTAAATTTGGGAGAAAAAACCACGAGCGCGGCGAGAATAATGACAATAATTCCCAACCACGAGGAAAGCGCGCGCGTCACAAAACCTGTAACCGCGGCGGGGGAAGGAATGATAGTTGAATTAGAATCACTCACCGGAACACTTGTTTCGCGTGCGTCAACTGTATTCACCAAAAATGAAACCTCGCGCGTAAGTTGCGCGTCCATCACGTAAATGGATTCAGTTCTCACGCCCAACGAGGGAGAAGGATTAATCGTGACGGGAATGGTAAGCGTTGATTTGGCGGGAACGTGGACTTGTCTCGAAGAAACCTGCGTGAGGGTAGAGCTCGTTTCGATAATTCCATCAAAATCAGCGTATTCCGTGTTAGTAATTGTAATGGAATAATTTCCCGCGCTATTTTTTTCCACTACGACTTCACGATAGGGGAAGGAAACATCCACGTTAATTGTTTTCGTCACATCCACGAGAATAGTTCCCAAATACGTTTTCTCACTGGTAACAAGGTCATAGGCCTCTACTCTCAATGCGTACGTGCCAAACGCAGTCGTAGGTTTAGTGGAGATTTCAATCAACGATTCAACTTGTTCACTTGGTTCCACGAAGCGGTGAGTCTCATTCACAATGTGCACGGGAACATACAAGGAGGGCTCCGCTAAACGGACTAAATAATCCGTGGTCGAACCCGCGTTGACAAATGAAACTAATACAGAAGCGTTTTCATTACGACCCATTACAATATGCTGAACCGAAAAAACGGGATTTGTTGCGCGGGAAGGGAGGGTGGTATTATCACTCGTCAAAAAGGAAACGAGTCCTTTCTTTTCGATGTGTACGTTAATTTT
The DNA here is from genome assembly GCA_964550925.1 of uncultured archaeon. Taxonomy (GTDB): domain Archaea; phylum Iainarchaeota; class Iainarchaeia; order Iainarchaeales; family VGJJ01; genus VGJJ01. Next base: position 12,430 of record CAZKAN010000007.1, read on the forward strand.
TTGGATGTCCACCAATGTGCCCGAATCATTCGTTAGTTTAGTGCGAAACGCAATTGTATAATCGCCCGGCATCGCGTCGTGCAACGCACGAATTTGCGCATCGCGAATTAAGGAGAAAGGAGTCGTAATGCTATTCAATTCCCCATCCACGTTTAACACGGACGAAGGGTAATCCACGTCAAATGAAACCTGCGTGTCTTTTCCATACGGAACATCCACCCGCACAACGAGGGGAAGCTCACTCCCTGCTTGCATGTAAACATCGTGCGTGGAAAGAGTCACCGGACTCGTTGAGAGTGCGTGCGCGTTCATGGAAAAAATAATCAATGCTAAACCAATGACTATGAGGAAAACGTGCGCGGGCTTCATGAAGCAGCGCTTCAACCAAAACGAAGGGGAGTCCGAAACGGACTTTTTTCCAAACGCCCAACGCTGACTCATACGCACACCATTCGCTCGAAAATTATCCTCACTACTTCGCCACCCACGCGGGGGAGCGCTTCTCGGTACGAGAAATAATATAGAACAACGCCAACACCACTAAGACAATGAATCCTAAGATGCCCGCGCGCTCACTAGCAAACGTGACCAAGCCCGTAAGCAAGCCGCTGCCAAACCCATTATTCACACGCAAGGAGAAGGGAGCACTACCCTGACCATTCTTGCCTTGAATCACTAAGACAGGAGAATACAATCCTGAGCGGGTTTCTTCCTGCGTGACCAACGTTAATGTAACCGTCTTGGTTTCATGAGGCGCAATGACGATATCATTCGGAGAAATCACACTGATGAACGACCCATTCACTCCCACGAGTTTGAAG
>CAZKAN010000008.1:0-242 GCA_964550925.1 uncultured archaeon
GGGGGACTTTCCTTCCAATTCAGGAGATGTTCCTGTAATCGTTTCGTGGTACACCACAATAGGCGGTGACACCGTTATTCCAACGCCGTGTGTTTTCTCAATACGGTATTGGTTAATTTCCAAGTGCAATTCACCCATTCCGGACAACAAGTGTTCTCCCGTGGTTTGGTTGATGCTCGCTCTCAGGTTAGGGTCTTCCTTCGTGAGTTGGCGAATCACTTCAATCAGCTTAGGCAAATCCT
>CAZKAN010000008.1:252-12891 GCA_964550925.1 uncultured archaeon
CCCACAATGGCTCCAATGGAACCGGCAGGAATCGATTCAACTTCCACGAATTCGTGTCCCATGTACACTCCCACGCGGTTAATTTGGGCTTCTTTTTGTGAACCCACGAGTTTGACTTTGACTCCTTTCTTGAGTGTTCCCGAGTACACGCGTCCAGTAGCAATATCTCCCGCGTGCGGGTCAACTGAAACATCCGTAACCATCATGGCAACGGGACCGTTTTGGTTGCATGCAATCATGGACTTTCCGACTTCGCTTTCTTGTTCTCCAGTCCAAATCACGGGCGTTCGGTATTTTTGTGCTTCCGTGGGGTTAGGCAAGTGTTTGACAACCATTTCAAAGATCGTGTCTTCTAATGGAGATTTGGCAGACAATTCTTTTTGCTTGTCCGTCTTCATCAAGTCATATACTTGTTTGAAATTGATTCCCGTGCGCGCCATGGACGTGACGGAAACAGCCCAATGATTGTAGGCGCTTCCAAAGCAAACGCTTCCATTACCAGGGTTTACTTGCCATGTTTCTTCTCTTCCGGCAGGAGCATTTTTTCGAATAAGATTGTTCACTTGCGTAATAGTTTTCACAAAGCGTTTTTGCATTTCAGCTTCGTCCACTTGTAATTCGTTGATGAGTCGATCTACTTTGTTGATGAATAAGGTTGGTTTAACGTTTTCGCGCAACGCTTGTCGAATAACGGTTTCCGTTTGAGGCATGACTCCTTCCACGGAATCCACTACAAGAATAATTCCATCCACTGCACGCATGGCACGTATAACTTCTCCACCGAAGTCGACGTGTCCCGGCGTGTCAATCAAGTTGATCAAGTATTGTTTTCCGTGCACGGTTGGAACGAGTGAGATGTTGGCTGCGTTGATGGTGATTCCGCGTTCTTGTTCTTGGTCTTCAAAGTCCATGAACTGTTGTTTTCCCGCGAGTTCTTTGTTGATTAATCCAGCGGCCGCGATGAGGTTATCCGACAGAGTGGTTTTACCGTGGTCGATGTGCGCCACAATTCCTAAGTTACGGACATCTTGCTGGTGTCCCATCAGTTTTTGTGCCGCGGCGGCCATTTCTTCTTTTCGACCCATGAGTAATCACATCTCCAAACGTGAACAATCCCCTAAGTAGGGGTGTTTATACTCTACAAGCCCGGAAGAACGTTTTTAAACGCGTGGCCAAGCCTGGTGAAAAAACAAAATACCCCAGAACGTTGGCTTGTTTATTGCACAGCCATTTGGTTAAGCTTTGCTCGCAAAGGTTATCGCGGAGCTTTTTGGTTAAACTTTTCCTAAAAGTTTATCGCGAAGCGAGTGCGATTCGTTCAACTTCGTTGCGTCGCTTAATGGACATGGCGTTGTTGTCGTCTTTCGCGGCTTGAACGAGTTCTTTGGCTAATGCCTCTGCCGCGCTCGTGTTGTTGTTGAAGCTTCCGTAAAATCCGGCGAGGGCGAGGTTTTTGACACTCTCATCTACGCGTTTGAGTGGGGAAACATCCACGGCTTGGGAGTAGGCTACTCCTCCTTTCTTCAATCGTGTAATGTCTTCGCGCGGAGCAGCGTTTTCAATGGCTCTCACGAGGATTTGAATAGGATTTTCTTTCGTTTGAGTATGAACAATGTCAAATGCTTCTTCCACAATGCGCATGGCTTGGATTTTTTTTCCGCAGGAACCGCGTCCGCGAATATACTTTCCGCTCAACTTGCGTTTTCCTTGTCCGGAGCGCATGATTTTGTTTACTAAGCGTTCAACAATGTTGATTTTTTCTTTACCGTATGCGCGCTTGGCTCCTCTTCCAAACGTGTGGGGAACGACTTTTCCGGTTAAGGCGATTTGTCGTGTCAACGTCTGGTCACGCATCGTGACTCCGGAGACATCCCATTTTCCAAACACTTTGGTTTCCATTGTTTTCACACTCACACTTTTTTACCTGGTTATCGCTTGACCTTCTCCTTCTTTCCGGAGCGGAGCATTTCTAATGATTGTCCATTAACATGCGTCACGCGGTACTTGACTCCCCACTGTGAACCATATGGTCCTCCTTGGGATCCGCCAATTCCTTCAATGATGACTTCGTCGTGTTCATCCACAAACTTGATGGCACCGTCGCGTGGGCAGAATGCAGTGACTTGTTTTCCATTCTTGATAAGCTGTACGCGTACGCACTTCATAATACCGGAGTGCGGCTGCTTTTGGGTAACTCCGCGTTTTTCTAAAACAATGGCTTTAGCTTGCGGTGCTCCTTCTAATGGGTCGTATTTTTCACGTAAACGTAAAATGCGTCGCTTGTGATAAGGGTCTTTCATTCGCCATTTGGAACGCTTGTCTTCCAATTGTCGTGCTGCAAATTCTCCTCGTGCCATTCGTTTTCACCGTGTGTTAGTAGTTGTGTACGCGCTAAGAATTATAAATTCCTCAATTCGCGGCGCGTTTTTTTCTCCCTTTTTTACTGGTTTCGACTGCCGTTTCCACTGCTTGAGTGTTGGCTTCTCCTAATTGTAAGACTTTACTCTTTCCTGCATCCGTGACCAAGAGTGCGGAGATAACATAGGGTTTTCCGCACACGCTTCCGAGTTCAAGTCCGTTTCCCGCAAAAGTGTATACGGGAACGCTGGCAAGAGAGGCAATATGAGTCATTTCTTCCACGTTTAATACGGGAGCGTTCTTCGTGAGAATGAGCAATAAGCCTTCACCGTGTTTGAGTGAATACAGGCTTTCTTTCGTGCCAAAAAGGACTTTACCCGTGTCTACCGCACGACGAATCTCTTTTCCGGCTTCTGCATGATCCATTCTCCACACCTCCGTGTTTCACAGAATCAATGAATGATACTCTAAACCCGTGAGAAAGGCATATAAATCCTCCAGCGGGGGAGCAAATGATAGTCAGGTTTCCTGCACAAGCAGGGACCCTGCGCACCGACCCGCCAGATGACTCGTGGCGTGTTATTGCTGCTTCATCACGAGGTCAACGACACCGGTTCCAACCTTGATGGGTTGTCCCACGATGATGTTTTCCACCACTCCTTGGAGATTCTCTTTTTCTCCGTAGAACGCGGCGTCGAGCAAGTGTTTGGATGTTTCTTCAAAGGATGCACGAGCGAATGGCGAGCTTTTCTTGCGCGTAATTCCTGTGCGTACAATTCCGCGGATTTCTCCGTCGAATGTCATCGTGTCCGCGAGCAAGAGGATGTGTCGCAAGTCCACGTTAATTCCATTTTCAGATAATACTTTGTGCAGCTCATACACGATGGATGATCGTCCGGCTTCGATTCCTAATACTTTGGATATTTCTTTCACATCATTCGTCGTGGTGCGTGTGGAATCGACTTCTTTCATTTTGAGCATGCTTTTGAGGTTTGATCCGGTAGTTTTGACAATGAATTCACCATTTTCTTCGAAGACAATGGCTTTGTCAATTCCGCGAACACCCTGTAAGCGTGTCTGCATGAGTTTGATGAGGTTTTTACGCAACTTCAACAACTCTTCTTTTCCATCAATCGTAAAGCGTAATCCGCCTTCTTTCAAGGGTTTGCTGTCGAGCTTGAGTTTGTCGGATACTTTCTTCAATAATGATTCGGCCTCAAGTCCCTTGTCGCTGATTTCGTGCATGTTGGGAATCACATCAAATGCGTGTTGCGAATAGTTTTCTTTGAACACCATTACGTCTGACAATCGAAGGTCAACTAATGATGCGGCGAACTTTCGTGCTTCTTCTTTGCTGGAGCGCAAATCTGATTCCGCAAAATACACGGTCATGGTGGGATACTTTGCTTTGCTTCGTCCGTCCACGATTTCTTCCACGCGTTGAATTCCTGATCCAACGGACACTTCAGCCGCACCTGCGTAGTGTTTCGTTCGGAGGGTGAGTTGTGTTCCGGGTTCTCCCAATGATTGGGCGGCAATGATCCCTACACTTTCACCGGGTTCGGCTTTGGCGTGTTGGTATCGTTTGCGTAATTCATCCAATAATTGGTCGAATTGGTCATCCGTCAAATTCATTTCTAAGGACAATCGTTGCGCGTCCTCGTACGCTTTGCGTGGGATTCCGTACTTGGCCACGTGGTCGACAAATTCGACTTCTTCTGCGTGCTGCGTGGCGTCAAAATTTTCGGTATTTGAGATGTCGTGTTCCATAGCCATAGTCGTTCCCTCCGGTTTTGATCAAACTTTTCACTAAAGTTTGTTTTTCTCCTTTTTTTCTTTGCGATTCATGTTGCGAATAATCTCATCCATGTTGGCAAAGTTTCCACCGCTTGTACGCGCGGGGAATACGCCATCTTCTCCGTAGCGGAATTGGACAACGTCCTTGTTGGCGGTACGCACGGTTTCGTCGTTGGAAACGTGCAAATCCTTGAGGGAGTTAGCCAACCTACGATACAAGTATCCCGACACCTTCGTCGCAACACCCGTGTCCACTTCTCCTTGTCGTCCACCCATGGAGTGCATGAAGTATTCCGTGGGGTTCATTCCTTGGACAAAGTTCGAGGAGACGAATCCTCCCGCTTTGGGCGCGAGGTCATTCTTCTCATTCAATGCAATTAAGCGGCCCGTGAATCCTTTCTTGGGTCTTCCTGTACGGACAGAGATTTGTCCCCAGAATCCAGACATGTTGGCCACGTTCAGCATGCTTCCGCGTCCTCCGGAAACGATAATGGGCATCGTGTCCAGGGTTGGGCGTTTGGCTTCCAAGAGTTTCTTGAGTTTGTATTCCGCAATTTTTCCTTGGACTTTAGCCTTGGTTTTTCCACCTAATCTAACCATGAGGAGTTCGAAACTCTCTCCGACCGTGCGTCCGGGCAATGGTTCGAGGACTCCTTCCGCAAACTTTCGGGCGAGTTCCGTTCCTTCCGTGATTTCTTCTTCAATGGCTTCTTTTCGCACGTTTTCCAATTCGGGAGTGTTTTCAAATTCCGCAATGGAAATGGACAATCCTTTCGTGGTTAAGAGTTCGTGCGTGAGGTGGGCCATTCTCCAGTAATAGCGTTCCAACTCATGCGGCGTGTAGTTTCGCAAAATACTTTCAACGAGTGCGGAGGACGAGTCAATCGTTCCCTTCACGAGTTTTCCGTCTTCAATTTTGACTTCCGCATCTTTGTAGATAGCCTCGTTTCCTTCGCGGGGAATTTTGGCTCCTTTCAATTGTTTGGCCGTGTTGTTATGATACTCGACATTGAGTTTTTCGGGCAATGCCATGGAATAAATGAGCTTCCCGGAGTATTTTTTTCCGCGATCAGGTTCGGGCAATTCAGTAATTCCCATGTTGTACAAATAATGCATAGCTTCTTCTTTCGTGAACTCGGTCTGGTCCATCGTTAAAATGAACAATCCCGTCATGTCATCTTCTTGTCCACCAATAACGGGTTGACCGTGTCTCGGGGAAATGACTTGGTTTTCCACGTACATGAGTTCGCGTGCCTCAGAAATACCTTCTTGTGTTTGAGGCACATGTAAGTTCATTTCGTCTCCATCGAAGTCCGCGTTGTAGGGCTTACAAACCATCGGATTCATGCGAATGGCCTTGTTGGGCATGACTTTGACTTCGTGCGCCAACATAGAGAGACGGTGTAGAGAGGGTTGTCGGTTGAACAAGACGATATCTCCGTCTTGTAGAATGCGTTCGACTTTGCTTCCTACTTCTAACTCTTCAATGACTTCTTTCTTGTTGAGTTCCGTGACTTTCTTACGTAAACCATTGGGTTTCGTGATGTACACCACATTATCGCCTTTCTTGATGAACTTTTTCATTTCTTCAATGTTCCATTCCGTGACAAACTCGGGAACAGTGAGGTTGCTGGCAATGGGTTCGGGCACACCCACTTGGTTAATGCTCAAGTAGGGGTCTGGGATAATAGTTGATCGTGCCGCATAATTGACGCGTTTTCCCGTCAAGTTGTATCGGAAACGACCCTTTTTTCCTTTCAATCGCTGCACGAGTGTTCGCAACGAACGGCCGGAGCGGTGTTTCGCAGGAGGAACACCGGCGGTGTCGTTATCAAAGTACGTGGTGACGTGATATTGTAACAAGTCCCACAAGTCTTCAATAATGAGTTGGGGCGCTCCCGCGTCAATGTTGTCTTTCAATCGCAAATTAATACGGATAACATCAACCAACTTGTGTGTCAAATCATCTTCGGATTTGATTCCTGATTCAAGCGTTATGGATGGTCGAATCGTGATGGGGGGGATTTGCAACACGGTTTGAATAAACCACTCAGGTCGTAAACGTGTCAAGTCGTATCCGAATAATTTCAAGTCTTCTTCGGAAACTTTTTCGACCCATTCGCGAATTTGTGAAGGGTAGAGTCGGTCCTTGTCTAAGTAGAAGTTCGTGGGTTTGTCCAACAAAATTTCGGCACGAGCAGCACCGCAGTGGGGGCACTTGCGCTTGGTTTTGGTTTTCTTCACGAGTAATTTCACGGCCTCTTCTTTGTCTAATCGTTCAATGGATTTCTTGAATTCTTCCAATGATTCGTCTTTCAATGCTATTTTTCCGCATTCTTTACACGTGGCGTGGAGTAATTCTTCGAGTTTGTTGGAGAACTTGGGATGAACAATAGGCCGTACGAGTTCTAAACTACCGAAGTGTCCGGGGCATTGTTTCATTTTTTGTCCGCATGTCTTACAGCGTAACGAAGGGTTGATGACTCCCAAGTGGGGATCCATGAGTCCGCCTTCCATGGGGTATCCGTCTTTGTCGTATGTTTCGGGGGACTTGATTTCAATCGCTGACATCTTGCGGATTTGTTCAGGAGAAAGTACACCGAATTCAATGTTTTGGATTTTTTTCAACAGCATGTTTGTTCCCTCCGTTTTCCTTCTCCTTATGCCCTATCAACTAGTTTCATTTTGGGATAAATTCCAAGTGCCTTTAATTCGTCCAGTAAGAGTTTGAATCCGTACGACATTTGCACGGGGTAGACACTTGTACTTTCGCACATGGGGCAGAATCGTTTCTTTCGAATCTGATCGTTCACTGCGATGACTCCACAATTGTCACACACGAGTTCCGTTACTTTATCTGAATCATCAATGAATTTTTCTTGCAATAGCATCGCGGCACCGTGTCCCACGAGTGTTTCTCCTTCCATTTCTCCGAAACGCAATCCACCTTCTTTTTCCTTACCTTCCGTGGGTTGTCGTGTCAAGATTTGGACTGGTCCGCGTGAACGTGCTTGCAATTTGTGAGCGACCATGTGGAATAATCTACGATAGGCAATGATTCCCGTGTAGATTTCTCCTTCAATTTTCCGACCGGTGCGTCCGTCGTAGAATGCTTCTTTTCCATCCGAGCGGAAACCGAATTGTTCGAGAATCTTCTTGGAATCTTCCACCGGGTCTTCGTTGAACGGTGTTCCGTCAATGGTTTTTCCACCCAATGCAGCCGATTTTCCCGTGAGCATTTCGAGCATGTGACCAATGGTCATACGCGTGGGAATAGCATGCGGATTGAGGATTAAGTCCGGACGAATACCACTTTCAGTAAAAGGCATGTCTTCTTCGGGGATGATTGCTCCCAATACTCCTTTTTGTCCGTGCTTGGAGGCAAATTTGTCGCCGGGCTCGGGAATCATGTTGGATCGGACTTTCACTTTAGCAATGCGCGCACCGCTTGTTCCTTCCGTCAAAATGACTCGATCCACGACACCAGGCTTTCCTTTACGTGGAAACAGTGAGGCTTCGCGTCTCTTTTCTTGAATCACTCCAAATTCGGTGATTTCTTCTAAGAATCGAGGAGGGGATGTTTTTCCGATGATAACATCCTTGTCGGAAACACTCGTTTCTAATTCGGCTAATCCGTCGATTCCTAATTTTTTGTACGGGTCTTCTCCCAAGTGTCCAACCGCTTCTTCGTTGGGGATTTCAAATTTGTCCACTTGTCCGCCCGGGTAGCGTGTCTCTTCGCTTTCGTAATTGCGGAAATACGCCGCTCTTCCAAGTCCGCGGTCAACGGCTCCTTTGTTTAACACCACGGAGTCCAAAACGTTGAATCCCATGTAGGGCATAATCGCCACCACAAAGTTTTGAATCATGGGTCGTTGATCCGTGTTCAAAAAATCAAGTGTTTTAGTTCGTACGAGTTCGCGTTGCGGATAATACAATAAATATGATTCTGTGTCCGTGCGCAAATTATAGTTCGCAGCGGGGATTCCCAATGCTTGTTTGAACACTTTCGCACCGTGTAATGTTTTTCCAGCCAAGTTGTGTTCCAAGAATGGAATCATGGATGAGATGACGGAGAAAATTCCCATGGGGTTGATTTCCAAATGAGTTGTGCGTGGAGTAATGTCTTCTTCGCGCAAGGCTATTTGGGCCGTGTCTTCTTCTTCCGCGTCCAAGTATTCGATGTATCCTTGCAACACTAAGTCATTCCACGTGAGTTTTCCGTCTTTGACTTGTTTGATCGTGTCCTTTGTTACACGTGGTTTTCCACTCTCAACCACAATCACAGGTCGCTGCACGCGTCCGGAGTCCGTGTTCACGTACAATTCGAGCGTGTCTTCGTGCAAGGCAATATTTACATGAGGATCAATTTTTCCCGATCGTCTTTTGGCAACGAGGTCTTTGGTTAATTTGTGAATATCCTTGTGAAATCCCACAAGTTTTCCGTTCACGAACACTTTTCCTTCTTGTGCAGCCATGTTTTTCACCTCAACCCCATTCCACGTTTAACATTATTTCAAATACACGTCCATTCCCTTGAGTAATTTTTCAACGGGCTCCGGTTTCACATCTTGGGTGACTTCGGAGAACAATCCTAAGTTCTTCACCAAACCACATTGAGGACCATCCGGCGTTTCAATACAACACAGTCTTCCCCAGTGTGTTCCGTGCACGTCACGCGCTTCGTATAATTCGCGGTTCTTGTTTAATGGTGACTTTACTTTGCGGAACTCGGTGAGCGGACCCAAATAATTCACGCGGTCCATGAAGCGTGACACACCTGTTGAGCGTCCAATCCAATTTCCCGTACTCATGCCAAACAGAATACGTTCGGTCACTGCACCGGGTCGCACGACGGTTGAAATGTTTAATTTCCTACGACGTGTAACGGTTCGGTCGATCTGGAATGTCAAATCCTTAATGAAATACTTGAAGGAGTGTCGGAACAAGTGCTCCATGAGCTTTCCTGAAAGTTCAAGTCGCTTGTTGGCATAGTTGTCTTTATCGTCTTGTCCGCGCAGACCATTCGCTCGTTCAATCGCGCGCGTGGCCATCGTGGCAAGGAAGTATGCTTTGGCGCGGCGGTCTTCTTTACTATCACCAATGTGCGGGAGCAAAAACGCGTCAATGACTTCTTGTGCGCGTCGTAAACGATAATCAATGACTTGTCCCGGTGCCACGTACTTACCAATTCGATCGAGTGCTTCTTCTTCGTCTTTCACGTCCATGGCTTCCATGTTGATCATGACATCATTCATGACCTCGTTCAACGCAGGAAAGGCTTCATTGATTTCTTTTTCATTTTTGAGTCCGAGTGCTTTCAACAAAACAAACAATCGTAATTTTCTCGGAGAGGCTGGGAAGCTCACGCTCAACAAACCATCTTTCGCACGTGTAACACGGACGCGTCCCTTGAACGCTCCTTTCGTGGAAATGACTTCCGCACTGGTTTTGTCATCCGCACTTTCCGTGATGAGAATACGGTCAGAGGAAAGAACTTCCTGTGCGGTCAATGCTTTCTCGCTTCCGTTGATGACGAAATACCCACCAAAGTCCATGGGGTCTTCTCCCATGCTGATGAGTTCTTCGGCTGTTTTTCCTTGCAAGTGGCAGAGTTTTGATTTGAGCATGACGGGGAGTTCACCAATGTAGGTTTTCTTCACGTCTTGTTCCACGTCTCTTCGTAACAATCGCATCGTCAAAAATAATGGCGCTGAATACGTTCGGTTTCTCATGCGCGCTTCCATGGGATAAAAATCATTTCGCGGGCTTCCGTCTGCTTCCACGATGCGTGGTTTCAACACTTCAATGTCTTCCAATTCGATGCGCACTTCTTCAATTTTAGGCGTAATCGTTTTGTTTTCGTGAATAATTTCATTTAATTTGTCGTCGACAAACTGATTGTAAGAGTTAATGTTCATCTGCGCAAAGTTGCGTGATTTGAACCAACTCTCAACGAGTGCATATTGGTCCCACTGCTGCGACATTTAGACCACTCTCCGATAATACAATGTTTCTCCCGCCACGGGGGAGTTGCGAGTAATGCGAATAATGGTTCCCACTTTGGCACCTAGTTCTTGGGCCATGGGATCTTCTTGTGACATTTGAGGAAGTTTGTCAAAATCAAGACCGAATTGAGAAAGAAGTTTTTGCGTTTCGTCCGCGGAAAGAAGTTCGTGTTTTGGCACCAAATGATGCTCGGATAAAGACTTCAGCATGTCCCCTCATCTCCGTTTTTTTTGTCGAAGCGTTTGGTCAAAAGGGCCCGCATCTCGCGGAATTAAAACGAATAAAAAAAATCGTTCCCCACGTTAAACGTAACCAACCGCGTCGCAACCCTCAAAGGATACTCAAAAGGGCCTAGAAACCCTTATAAAGTTGTTCGTAGGCTGGGAAAAATCATGTTAAAATGAGTAAAAAGGACCCTTGTAAACGCGTTTACGAGTCATGTTGAAGCCAGTTTTGGGCAAAAACGCTCTCAAACACGTTACGCGGAGGATTTTTTCTTCTTTTTTCGTTTACGTTTCGCAGATGCGTGTTCTTCCACTTCCCGCGCGAACGCGGCTCGATGTGCGTGTTTCCAGGGGTTGGCGAACAACGCGTAAAAGATGAGGGCGAGCATGAAAATAATCAACCCCCACGTTCGATGGGTTTCCACGAGGAAAAGAGCGAATGACAAAACCAGCAACATGGCCACGCCCATGAGATAATGCTTCATACGCACGCTCAATTTATCGGAGTTAAAAAAACGCGCGGGTGCACGTTAAACGTGCAACAAAGCGTTAGAATGGCCGGAAACGAGGGATAAGGTATTTATAGGCCAATCGGGTCCATTTCGCCATGAAAACCACTCCCAACACGTCTCAAAACGAAGTCGTTGTGCTCATGCCGGCACGCAACGAATCGCGCAATCTTCCGTCGGCAATCTACGCAGTCAATAACTCTCAACACGTGAGTGGGAAAACACACGTGATTGTGGGTGCGAACGCGTGTACGGATAACACGGTAGAAGTGTTGGAATCCCTCAAACTCAAACACCACAATTTAGATTATGTCGTGGAGAGCGTGCCCGGAAAGCCCCGCGCACTGAATGCACTGGTTGATCGTGCGGAGAAAACACGAAAATTGGGAAGCGATGACGTGGTTTTATTTTTGGATTCAAATGCGCAAGTCCAAGACACAACAATTGCAGATTTGACAACCATGTTGAAATCGAATCGGCAGCTCAACGCCGTCACCGCCAATGATGTGTCGGCCATTCCTAATTCAGAGTCCGTGCTCGACCATTTGTTGTTTGGAATAAGCGAGATTTCATTATCCTCCTTAGCGTTGCGCGATCGCAAAGCATCATGTATGGCAGTGCGTGCAAACGTTGTGCGTGGCGTGCGTTTTCCCGAACACGTGATTGCGGATGATTTGTGGTTGCAAATGTATTTGGGCATTGACACCGTAGAAACACACCCCACCGCAAGCGTGAGTGTGCAAGCTCCCAAAACATTTTTCCGCTTTGCCGAATCACGAGTGAAGCATTTGATGGGTTTGTATCAATTGGAAGAATTCTTCCCCCATTCGCATGTGCGTGAGCATTTTCCCACGGGCACGCACGAACACGCGGAAGCGTTATTGCGCGACGCGGAGTTGCAGGATGAGTTTGTGCGTTTGCCGGGTGTGTATCAATTAGCGAGTGTGCTCGCGTTACCTATTCACGCCGCGTTGAAAGCCGCTGCGTTTGTGGGTTACCGCATGTCTCCTCAAATGAAGAACACAGCTAAGCCCATTCCTACGATTACCGAGTCACGTTCCCGCCGCCGCACACGCCATGCGGCGAGCGCATAAATTAGTCTCTTTCTATTTTTTCTTTTTTTTACACGCTCCCTAATATAGTTAGTTTCACTCAAGAGAGTATGAGTTTCATGTACGCGGCATACTTGCTCCTCGCACTCGCGGGAACGGTTGCACTCATGCATGTGTTTCACGTTACATTTTCTTCACGTGAAAAAAAAGCAGTGATTTTTTCACTCGTGGCAACGGTGATTGTTTTTGTTTCCTGGGACGCGTGGGCCGTGTTAAGAGGACAGTGGTCGTTTGGTTTGGAAAACATGCTAGGCATCATGATGGGAAATCAACCATTAGAAGAAATTGCTTTTTTTGTAGTCATTCCTTTTTTTGGAGTCGTTTTATGGAAAATTTCGAATAAACTAACTGTGTTGAGCGTGAAAAGAAAATGATGGAATACACACTCGCAACAGTTGTTGGACTTCTTTTTGTTTTCGTGTTAGATTATTTGGTTCTCCGCACAAAAATCATTCGTTTTACTCCATCAATGGTTTTCACCACCATTATTTTTGTCATTTTTCAACTTGTTTTTGATAATCTTTTTACATGGCAAGGATTGTGGGTGTTTAACACCAATGAAACGATTGGCGTTTTGGTCCCATTCATTCCTATTGAGAATATTTTCTTTGGCGTGGAGATGCTTTGGTT
>CAZKAN010000009.1:0-5745 GCA_964550925.1 uncultured archaeon
ATGAGCGGGTCTATTTTTTTCTCACGCATCGCCACGTTCAACGTGTGTGAGGCATTGGCTTTGATCATGTCAAATTTGGCTTTATGGGGACCAACCATACGTGCATCCGAGTGTTTGATTTTATAAGCACGTTTTACGCATACAACGTATGCCTTCCCGTCCCGCCCCAAAGCCCGTTGAAAAGGGAAGAGACTCCGTATATTGGGATTATTGGGACGAAATGGTCAAGGCTTCCGTTTGGAGAGAGGCAAAGGAGCTTCCTGCCATTGCTGCCGCGGCGGAAATTAATGGGAAGCACGTCATTGACGCGGGATGTGGTCCCGGCAGGTTAATCGTTCCTTTTTCAAAAATCGCTAAGACGATTACGGCCGTGGATGAGAGTGATTGGGTCATCAAGGTTGTGAGTAAACTCATCAAGGATAATCGCTTGAACAACGTTCAAGTGGCCCAAGCCCCATTAGTGGGTTTGCCCTTCGATGATGGCGTGTCCGAGTCCACGTATTGTATGTGGGTCATCCACCATGATAAGTCTCGCTGGGATAAGATTGTCAAAGAACTTGTCCGTGTTACCCGTGATGGCAGTCCCATCGTGGTGGGTTTTTCTTCCGGCGATGGTGACCTTCCCCGTTTGGAAGAAGTTTGTAAACCGGCTCACGTGCAAAAATGCAAAGAGTTTGATGTGGAATTTCCCAAGTGGTGTAAAGAACAAGAGTGGAGTGTGGAAGTCAAGAAAGTCCCCTTGTTATTCGAGTTCAAATCCCCTGAGTGGGCGTTTGAGGTTTTTTCCAACACGTTTGTGCGTAGGGACATTACGAATGAGCAGAAATCTGCTTTACTGAATTTTTTGAAGGGCCATGTCAAAAATGGGAAGTGTGTGATTACGCAGGAATTGCGATTGTATGTTATTCGCGAAACGGAATAATAGTTTATTTTTTTCACTTTTTTTTGGGTTTTCCCATGACCCCTTCATCATAGTCAATGGGCGTCGCGCGAATGTCTAAAACGTAGTGCCATTTTCGCGGGGCCATGCTTTTTACTGGTTGCGCGTGAATCAGTTGCACGTCCCATCCTAATGGGGTTCCCTGCTCGCGTACTTGTTGGAATAATTCATCGTATTTTCCTTCCTCACAAACGCCTTCATAGTGTAACATCCCCCCGCGCGCGTTGAGCGTGTGGAATGCGGCCGGCAATGCGAACGCGGGCGCGGGTAAGTATCCTAAAATAATTCGGTCTGCAATTCTTCCAAGGGATGCGGCGACTTCTTCGCATTTTCCGTGGATGATGGTCATTTTTTCATCTGGAATTTTGTTTATTTTTTTGTTTACTCTCAACGAGGCAATGGAGTCCGGATTAGCATCAATCGCATACACGTGTTTAGGTTGAGCGTGTTTAGCAATGGGAATGCTCCAATATCCAATCCCAGCAAAAAAGTCCACCACTATCTCGCCGGGCGTCACCATTTCATACATTCGTTTTCGTTCATTCATGTTTCCCATCGACCACATCAACTTTGAAACGTCGAAGCGGAACACGCATCCGTGTTCGTGGTGGTCGACTTCTAAATAGTCTTCTCCCGCCACCCATTCTATTTTGGGTTGTCTAAATTCAGAATCAATTTTTCCCGTGTTCACGCACGCGGTTTTGGTTCCCGGGACGCATACAATGGCCGCTTCTCCTATGATTTTTTGATGTTTTATCAATTCAGCAGGCAGGCGTAAAATGACCACGTGTCCCAGCCGTTGAAAGGAGGCGGGGAGCTTTTCCAACTCGTCTTTTGAGAGGGTGTGCGCGAGTTTGATTTGAAGTTGTTTTTTGAAGGGGGGCATACGTTCCTTTCATCCTTTGCATTTATGAACTTTAACACGTTTTCCTCACTCATGCACGTCATCCTCGATTCCGCGGTGTTCATTAATGCCACGTCGTTTCCTTTTTCCAAGAAGGACACGTACTATGTAACGTTGTCCTGCGACGCGGAAGTGAAAGAAAACCTCGCCCGCTTACGGTTAGAGGCAGCCTCCCATGAATATGATTTTCATTTCCAAGAGCCCTGCATGGCCACTCTTGCTATTGTGAGAAGCCTGGCTAACAAGTACGGAGTAAAACGTCTCTCTCCCGCGGATGAGAGTGTGATTGGGTTGGCGTTGGAGCTTGTTGAGCGCAAGGAGAAAGTAAAAGTGTTCACGGATGATTATTCCATTCAAAACGTGTTAAAGTGGCGAAAAATTCCCTTTTCGGGTATTCTACAAAAGGGTATTCAAAAACCCCGTTCTTTCGCTAAAAAGCGAACCTCTACATAAGGAAGTTATATTTCTTTCCCACGTATTCGTGGTATGGTTCCTGGTCTTTTTGGCTTTTCGCTCATTTTCGAGCTGCTCGTGTTGTATTACGTTTGGAACATTTGGTTGACGAGCGTGGATAAACGTTGGGTCTATTTTTTTCTCATCGTATTAGTGTTGATTTATTCCGCTGATTTCACCGGTCACACGTGGTTGGAAATTTTTAATGGCCATTTTGATTTGTTTTGGCGTGAAATTTTTTCTAATTTTGGTTTCCGCTGACCGTTTCCATTAATTATTCGGTACATCATTTGCGTGTGCGTTTCTATTTCTTTGCTGGGCGCACCCACTGATAAAATAACACGCCCGTCACGAGTACGCTTCCCACGATTTGGACTCCTAACGTGGGATTTGTTCCCAGGAATAGTTCGGGTCGAAACAAAATGTTTTCGCGCAAATATAATTCGCGAAAAAACTCATACAATACTACGCCCAACACGGCAAACAATACTGCATTCAATTCGTTTTTTTGTTTGGGGTAAATCGCATCGTACGCGAGAATAGTGGTTGTGGCTGCGAGCGCGTACGCAACAACATTCCATAACCCCAGCGCGTGGACGAGTAATCCGCTCAAAATGCTCGCGCCCACCCCTACTTGGATAGCCGTCTCCGCGTTGTACAACAAGGTTGCCAAAATGGCGAATGGAATGACTAACACCAGGATGGGTGTTCCATTTACATTCAATGGGGAAAGGAGTCCCGTTCCAATTCCCGCGAGTACGATGAGAAACAATGGGGTTGGTTTCTCACTCATCACGTTCCCTCATCCGCGCCTAAATCCGCATCAATATCCTGTTTGGGGGTTGTTTTGAATTCCGAGTGTTCAATGACGTAGGATTCGATTCGGTGAGAGAATTGTTCGCGATTCAATGCGATGTACACTCCAATAATGGCAATCCCCGCGATGAACACCACAAATAATGGACTTTGTTGGAAGTCTTGCACAATTTTACTAAAGTCAATTGGGTCTGCAATCGGTGTAAAGAGCGCGTATTCGATTCGTAATGCATTTGTTTGAATATTCGTGAGCGTGAGCACGTTGTTCACCACACTCACTCCTTGCGGGAGGAGGCTTGTGTCTACGACACTTGAATTGGGAAAATGGAATTTGATTTGGGTGTTGGAAGGAATGCGTATGTTCGCGCTCTCGATGAAATCCACGAGTGCTATTTCGCTTAGTTTCCATCGCGTGGATCGTCCTTGCGATTCCACGGTGATTTCTTGGACTAATCCATTGGGATACGTGTACGTCATCGTGAGCGTGGGTTCTCCATTCGCGGTGCGATTGAGTAAGAATTCAATGTTCTTGACTTGTCCTCCCGAACCGATGTGGGGGTTGATAAACGCGTAATCGTCTATCCATTCGCTCAAGTTGGGCGTGTTTTCTACAAAATCTTTTTCAAATTGCGCGGCTTCTCCGGCTAAAAAGTTGAAGAAGAATCGTTCTTCAATGGTGGCAGATCCATTCTCATTGATGAACACATCAATTCCGTGAAAACCAATTCGTTTTTCGGTGACGCGGGAAATAACTTCTTGGGCGTGGACGCTGGTTCCCAACAATAGTACCACGAGTAAGAGGATTCCCCCCGCGAGTAAAATCTGTTTTGGAGTGGCGTGCTGCACCATAACGTATACTACTGGTTGGCCCACTTTTTAATGCGTGGCGTTGCCCGTGTTGATAGTGTGTGTATTTACCTGTTCACGTCTCTCGTTCATTTTTATACTTGAGAATCGTTAGCACTATGCATGCACGTTCGCTTTCTGGGTCATTCTTCTTTTCTCTTGGAGTTTAACGACTCAACCGTGTTAATTGACCCCTGCGTCCACTGCCAGTCCTTTGGAAAGTATTCCCGGAAGATTCCTTCTCCCATTAAGATGGAGGATTTTCCTAAAGTTTCACTCATCCTCATTACGCATGAGCACGAGGATCATTTTGATAAGAAAGTCATTGAGTACTTGGCTAACCGCGACGGGACCTGCGTGGCTGCCCATGATTCCGTTCTTTCCGAATTGAATATTCCCGCACGCTGCAAGCGCGCTGTTAATTCGGACCAACAATTTCATTTGCGCGGGGTCCACGTGAAAGTCGAAGTGGCTCATCACCCCCAAGCGTTTTATCCCATGGCCTACGTGGTTACGGGCGATGGGGTTTCCGTCTATCATGCGGGGGATTCGGATTTGATTGAGGAGTTTTCTCCCGATTTTAATGCTCATGTCGCACTGCTTCCCATCGGGGGAAACATTACCATGGACATTGTGGACGCAGTCAAGGCCACTAAAGTCTTGAAGCCCGATGTGGTGATTCCCATGCATTATAACACGTTTGACATGTGCGCGGCTTCCCCGGAGGAGTTTGCGAAGAAAATTGAAAAGAGTAATTTGAAAACTAAGCCTGTTATTCTTTCGCCGAATGAGAAATATGAGTACAAACTTCCCGTTCTTCCGAATGGGACTAAATAATTATTTTTTTTGTTTTATTTCCTTGTTTTCGTGTGATTTATTTTTTGGTACTTGTTTTTTTCCGCGAGGGTTTGCTCTTTTCTTTTTCGCGTGTTTGTTTTTCGGGGAATTCTATTTTCATTAAGTCATGGGCCGCCGTCACGGGTTTGAAAACGCTTCCTGCTTCTTTCGCCATGTCCTTTCCATTCGGATAACGCGGGGAAAAGTGCGTGAGGATAACTTGTTTTGCGTTCGTGTGTTTAGCTACTTCTCCGGCCATTTTCGCCGTGGAGTGTTTTACGTCGATGGCGCGTTCTTTTTCACTCTCTAAGAATGAGGCTTCATGCACCAATACCTGCGGGCTGAATTGTTTCAACGCATCCACGTAGTGATTATGAGGAAACGTGTCCATGATATATGCGATGCGTGTTCCTTCGGCTGCTTTGGAATAATCCATGACCATTTCGGGGGTAAACTTCTTCCCACTCACAACAATTGTTTCTCCTTTTTGCAATCGTCCCCACAATGGTCCTTCGGGAATTTTGAGTTTCACTGCTTGCGCGCGTTGGAATTCTCCTTTCTTACTCTCGGCTTCGAAAAAGAATCCGTAACAAATGCACGAGTGGTTCAATTTCACCGCGGAGATAGTGTATTCTTTTTCTTCCAAAACTATTCCTTCGTGTAACTCATGGGGAATGATGTTGAATGATGGGAAAAAATCTGCGACGCGCACACTCAAGGAGACAAACTCTCCAATGCCGCGTGGGCCATACACGTGCAAGTCGGTTTTGCGTTCGAGCGTTGTCATCGTGGCGAGCATTCCGCTCAATCCTAATGTGTGGTCTCCGTGAAAGTGGGAGATGAAAATGTGGTTGATTTTCACGAGGGAATGATTAGTCCTCATGAGTTGTTGCTGCACTCCCTCAGGGGTGTCAAACAAGAGCGTGTGTCCCCGATACACGAGGGCCAT
>CAZKAN010000009.1:5755-12145 GCA_964550925.1 uncultured archaeon
GTTCCGAGGAAGGTGAGGGTGATGCTCATACTATCTGCGGGCAAAAAGGGCTTATAAATCTGGGCGAGGTGCCTACATATGTCTTCGGATAAACTACCTTCCGCCTGGAAGAGGCGATACGTTTTATTGTATCATAAAATTCAGGAGTGGCAGCTCCGTGAAAGAGGGGTGGTGTATTTTGGAATAACTAAAGGGTTGGGTGGGTCCGTAGCTGAGTTGGGTCATTTAGATCCTGATTTGACGCGCCGAACACTGTTCGGTCAAATTGTTGACGCAGAGCGAAAGAATGCTATTTTACAGTGGAATCTGGCTCTCTGTGATTTAGAGGACCTTCGTGAAGCGTGCGAAAAAAGAGGTGTATCCCCTGATGAATTAAGTAAACTGAATCAACAGTCGCCTAAATGGTATGATGAGTTTATCAAATCAATGAATGAGGGGCGAGTTTTCAACCCATTTGAATTTATTTCTCAGCGGGAAGCGGCTAAGTTGAAAAAATACTTGTTTAATATTCAACAGGAATTTCGCGTTCGGGAACTGGGGCCCAAAACAACGCATGATTATGTTCGCCGACTCTTGGAAGGTATTCCTGCTAGTTCTAAAAGAGAAGCAAATTCGTTGTGGCGCGCAGCCGTGATGCTCCAGCCCTCATTAGCAAAGCGAGGAATTTTATCAAAAAATCAATCCGTTAAACCTCCCGCACGTCCGCGGAACCAAGCTAAACGTCGTTGATTTTGGCGTTGATTTATATTCAATTCCCGCCACTTAGTGGTAATGCCTCGTTCTAAGAAGGGTGCTCCCGCTCCGACTCCTACTCCTGCGTCTCGTTCCGAGGAACTCGTGGTCGCGGATAAGGCCGAATTGGAAATCCCCTTGAGTTTCAAGTCCACGGAAGAAGTGGATGTTCCCTCTTCCTTAGTCGAACAAGTCATTGGTCAGGATAAGGCTGTTGAAATCATTCGCAAGGCCGCTGCCCAAAAGCGAAATGTTTTGTTGATTGGTGTTCCTGGAATAGGAAAAAGTATGCTCGCCCAGGCGATGAGTGAAATTCTCCCGGTTTCCCGCTTGTATGATGTCTTAGTCTATCCCAATGAGGAAGACCAGAACAACCCGCGCGTACGCGTGGTGCGTGCGGGGGAAGGAAAGCAAATCCTTCATCGTACACGTTTAGAGGCGCAGAAAGCCGAGGATAGTGTGCGCATGCTAGGGATGTTATTCCCCATTGGTTGGTTCTTGCTCTCGTATATTACGTGGACACTGGGCTGGATTCCCGATGTCGTGTATGCGGCCACGCTCGTGTTGGGCGGGTTGCTCATTTTTGGTTTTGCGCTCGGAACACAGATGAATCGTCCCGGCGTGAAATTGACTCCTAAATTATTGATTGATAATTTTGCCCGCAAAGTGGCTCCCTTCGCCGAGGCCACGGGTGCTAGAGCGGGTGCGTTGTTGGGTGACGTGCGACACGATCCGCTCCAAAGTGGCGGACTTGGCACGCCTGCTCATTTGCGTGTGGAGCCGGGTTTGATTCACAAATCCAGTGGGGGCGTTTTGTTTTTGGATGAGATTGCCACGCTGAGCATGAAGTCCCAGCAAGAATTATTGACGGCGATGCAAGAAAAAAAATATTCGATTACTGGACAAAGTGAAATGTCCAGTGGTGCGATGACGCGCACCGAACCCGTGCCGTGTGATTTTGTGTTAGTCGCGGCGGGAAATTATGGTGACTTGGAACACGTTCACCCTGCCTTACGTTCGCGTATTCGCGGGTATGGGTATGAAGTGTACATGAATTTGGACATGGATGACACTCCCGAGAATAGGAAACGCATCGTTCAGTTTGTCGCGCAAGAAGTGCGTAAAGATGGGAAGATTCCTCATTTTTCCAAAGAGGCCGCGGAAGTTATTTTGTTTGAAGCCAAGAGGAGAGCGGGAAGAAAAGGAAAATTAACATTGAAACTCCGTGATCTCGGTGGGCTTGTTCGCGCGTCGGGAGATTTGGCTAAAGAGAAAGGCCACGTATTGGTTTCTGCCGAAGACGTGTACGAGGCTCGTGTCACTGCGCGAACATTAGAACAGCAAATGATGAACAAATCATTAGAGCAAAAGAAAGATTATGAAGTGTACAAATCCACGGGTCACGCGATTGGTCGCGTGAACGGTCTTGCCGTGTCCGGAGACGGCGACGCGGGAATGATTTTGCCTATTGAAGCAGAGATTGCTCCTGCTCAAAGTTCGAGTGAAGGAAAGCTCATTGCCACGGGTAAACTCGGTGAAATTGCCAAGGAGGCCGTGCAGAATGTTTCTGCGCTCATCAAGAAACTTTCGGGGAAGGATATTGCGAAGCACGATGTGCACATTCAGTTTTTGCAAACCTATGAGGGAGTGGAAGGTGATTCTGCGAGCGTGAGTGTGGCCACTGCTGTTATTTCAGCCTTGGAACAAATTCCCGTGAAGCAAAATCTCGCCATGACAGGTAGTTTGAGCGTGCGTGGGGAAGTTCTTCCCGTGGGTGGGGTAACGAGTAAAGTATACGCTGCCGTGCGTGCAGGCTTTAGTGAAGTAATCGTTCCACGTGCTAATTTGGCGGATATTGTTCTTTCCACGAAAGAGTTGAACGGCATCAAGATTATTCCCGTGGCCACGTTGAAGGAAGTCTTAGACAATGCCTTTGTTCACTCTACAAAAGCGGATTCTTTCTTGCGCGGATTGGGTAAACTGGTCACGTTTAACGTGGAAAATTCTCTCCAGAAGATTGTGGGCGAGCGTCTGCCGCGAGTTTAATGATTTCGTTCCCACGCTATCATCGACTGTTTTGCGTGGTATTCGGCTTTGCGGAGTATTGCTGCCTCGTCCACTCCAATTAATTCTTCGATGGTTGATTGACTTCCTTGCAGTGCATCGTGGATAATCGTTCTCACTGGAATCGTTTCGAGTTGTGCGTCTGTCAAATTTTTTTTGGCATCACTTTGTTGTAATACGCGTGCAATGCTATTGGCTGTTTCTAGTTGTCGTTTCACTAATCTTTCATTTCGCTGGTAATCATCTTCTTTCATTTGATTCTTTTTAGCATGAATCGCAGATCGTGCGCGGAGGTATCCTCTTCTCGCCCACATGATACAATATCGCATATCCGCAATGGAAATGGGCCCATTCATTTCATTGCTCGTGTCAATTTTGCGAAGTACTTTTCGTTCCAGGAGTGCGCTTTCGAGTAGTGGTTTTATTGTTTTGTTTTGGGTGAGCTTAGGTAAGTAATCATAAAATAAATCCCACCCCTTCGCCATTTTTCGCCACTTGGGTTGGGCTCGCAATTCCTTGAATGGTCTCTCCATGAACCTAGTCACTTTTACTTCCTGCAATCTTTTTTCTTCACGCGCGGGTCCAATGACGCCTTTTTTTTGGTGAGCTTCTCCTTCGCGGTCGAGTATTTGACTAGTATTCAACCCTCCTTTCACGCGTTCCTTGAGTTTTGCTAACTCAGCATATTCTGGGATGCCGAGCACGCGCGCCATGATTCGGAAGCGCTCGGCCTTGCTTTTTTTGCTTGGCTTCGTTCGTGCAGTTTTGTGTGCGGGTGGTTTCATGGATACTGGGTGATGGTTGACGAGTATTATAATCTATTCTGCGCGTGTTGAAATCTTATTTTCCCAGTATTTGTGACGCGCTTCTTCGTACGAGTATTTTTCCATTCTCTAAACTGAAGTCATCCATTCCCAATTGGATCTTTTTGCTCTTGAGGGAGAATTCTACCGTTCCTTTTTCTTTGGATATTTTTTCGACTTTACCCAACCATTTTCCCGTGCGCGAGTACACAGGTAATCCAATCAATAATTTGGTGACTTTTTTGCGGATGTCAAACACACTCGTTGCGCGGTAGGCTCCGAAGAATAATACGAATGAAACAATCAAGAGTGCGAGGAACCAGTTTAGGGTGGTGGTTCCCACTAATACTCCTTTGGCTGTTCCCAGCATGATAGCCCCTAAAATAACTGCGACTGCGGACAACAAGTACGTGTGCATCAGGTAGGCTTTCTTGAGTTGCACAGCATCAGCGCCTTTTCCAACTAAGAATGATATTCCCGTAATGGCTCCGAACATGAGAATGAAGTCCGCGGCCACGCTCGTGCTTTCAATTCCCGTCTGATAAAGTCCGTTTTGCACCGCATAATAGGCGTCAATCGCATGCGGTGCGGCGGAGAATAATCCAAATGCCGCAAACACAATTGCTCCCACGTAGAATGGAAAACTTACTCGTTGGGCGGAGATGGATGATCCCATTTCTTTGAACACGTTAAATAATCGGTCTTCGAAACCAAATCCTTTCAACACTAAATAAATGCCTAAAAATCCCGCGACGAGTTGTAATCCAATACTTGGTAAGAGTAAGTAGAGTAGTATAACAATTCCCGGTATTCCAAATGCCATGCGTGCGAGGAATGGGTCGCGCAATGCTTCTTTAATCGTGTAAAACGTGGACTCGACTTCTTTGGCTTGTTTGATAATAACGGTGCGTTTGGAAATGATGGGTGCTCGACTTTGTAAAATGGGGGTGATTTGGTCGTCTTCCGCCCCATCCGTCACTAAGACGAATGCTTCCGCGTGGAATGTTTCTAAGAACGCGTCCAATTGTTCGTTGATACGCACATCGCTTTCGAATCCGAATTTTTTGCTCCCAACAAGCGTTATGAGTTCGATTTGCGTGTATTTTTCCTTCAATTCATCATATTGTTGGATGGCCATGAATAAGCAGTTCGCATCGCTATCTTCCGGGTCGGCAAGGGCTAGCTTTACGGCCGCTCGGAGATTATCCTTTCGCCCAATGATGGGGCCGTCAATTCCTGCTTTTCGGCCAAAATCGTTGTCTCTATCCACGCATACAACGGCAAGGGCTTTCTCAGGCATACCATTACTTAAAAAGGGGAAAATATTAACCTATGCGGTAATCCCAGGCATTTACCCCTGTTAAACGTATGACGAAGCGCTTTGGTAAGGTGGAAAGTTACAAGGTCAAGCAGGCCTTCTTTGCGACCGTCATACTCGTGTTGATTGTCGCCGCGTATTTTGTGCTCACGAACGCCTACATCATCGCGGACACTGTTTTGTTGATTGGGGGCTTCGTCCTCTTCCTTTTCCTCGTGAAACAATACGACTTCTTGCTTACCTTGAAAGAGTATGAGCGTGCGGTCATCTACCGTTTTGGCCGTGTGAATCGTGTGGGGGGTCCTGGTTGGACGTTTCTGCTTCCCGCCATTGAGAGTTTTAAGATTGTGGACTTGCGCACGCAGACATTGGATGTCAAGCCACAAACGGTTATCACGAAAGACAATGTGGTGGTGACCATTGATGCAGTGATTTACTTGTTTGTGAAGAAGGATGACCAATCCGTGATTAATTCCGTGATTGAGGTGGATGATTACAAGAAAGGAGCTTCCCAATTTGTTCAAGCCACGCTGCGTGATGTTTCAGGCGGTTTGACGTTGAGCGAACTCATCTCTGATATTGGTAAATTGAATAGTGAGTTGAAGAAACAACTCGCTCAGATTGCGGACAGTTGGGGTGTTACCGTGGAAAGTGTTGAGTTGCAAGAATTAATTATTCCCAAAGAAATCGAGGAAGCATTTTCTAAACGCGCGGCAGCAGAGCAAGCCAAACTCGCTCAAGTCCAAAAAGCATTGGGAATGCAGGCCGAGATTGATAGTATTCGCGAGGCCGCTCAGAAGTTAGATGACAAGAGTTTGAGTTATTTTTACATTAAAGCATTGGAAATGTTGGGTCAAGGGGCGAGTACCAAGTTTATTTTCCCGCTTGAACTGACTAATTTGATTCAAAATCTTTCCGACAAGACATCGCATGCTCATTCAAAGAAAGAATTGGAGAACGTGTTCGAGCAATACGCTCCCTTGTTCTATCGCATGATACAAGAAGGAAAAGAACCTCCCAAGCGTAAGTTGGGTGACAAAAAGAAGAAGAAAAAATAATTAATTTGATTTAGTCTTTTTTTATTTTTTATCCGCTCAACCACAAATAGCTTTCCACCATGGCCCCTATCCAGAGTAGGATGATGGCTATCACGATTAACCCTGCTGCGTCTTTGGCAATGATTTGGAATTCGTCTTTGCGATACGCTTGTTTGGCCATGCTCGCGGAAATAATTCCTCCCGCAATTGCTCCAATGTAATACGATCCAATCTCTGGTATTCCATGAGGGATGAATCCGATTCCGTGATAAATTCCATACGCGAGCGAGTAGAGGATGGAGAAAATGTCGTGCACCGGACTCGCGGCCATGGCTTGTGCGGAAATTTTTCCCATGACTGTTCCAATGATGCTCGCGTTCCATGATATCAAAAACAATGCTCCTTCTCCAAACAAGAATGAAAACAAAATGGCTAA
>CAZKAN010000010.1:0-4203 GCA_964550925.1 uncultured archaeon
CATTAACCATATGTCATGAGATAGGCGTTGTGAGAATAAAAAAAAGAAGGTTGGCTCCTTTCGGAGCACAACCGCTAATTGAACGTATTCAGATGGTTCCGCGGCAGTTACCGGATGCATTAATATCCGTCAATTGACCGGCGTCGTATTGAATGTTGAATGACAAACTGTATGAACCAGCAATATCATTTGGTGCAGCTGTTGCAATAACTAATGTGTCAGTAGCGTTAGCTGCTAACGAAGTTGCTCCGCTGGCCAATGTGGGCGAGGCAGTATAATCGTATCCTGTCGTGCCGTTGTTCGTTCCAGTGATTTGCACGGTGTCAAACGAACCGATTGACTGTCCGGTCTGATTCACTAAAACGAGCTGTGTCTGGGTGGGTGTCACAATGCTCTGGCTGATGGTAAATGGTCCAATTTTCGCATCGCACTGGTCTCCCTGAATTGTACTTGGGTTAATTAATACCACTAATGCTGCAACCGCAATCACAATAACGACCAACGCCCATCCGTAAGTCATTAAGTATTCGAGTGCGGACTGCCCTCGTTTTCCAAAATGCATATGTAATCTCTCCTCCTTTGCAAAGAAAGGTTAATTCTGGCATAGGAAAACAATTCGCAATATATAAATCGTGGGGTTAGAAGACCGATTAAACGCGTTTTACGTTCGTAAACCACCATCACGTATATATCTCCCAAGTCAATGGGGAGAGGTATGGGCAATGCCATTGTTGAACGAACCCCCACAGAAATCACGGGTTTAGATGAGTTGATTGAAGGGGGTATTCCCAAAGGAAACTTGGTCGTGTTGACGGGGGACCCCGGCGCGGGAAAGACTATTTTTTGTTTGCAATACTTGTATAATGGTGCATTCAAGCATAATGAAACTGGCGTGTTTATTTCACTCGAAGAAAAGCCCGAAGAATTGATGGAAACGGCAGCTATTTTTGGATGGGATGTAGAGGGAATGGTGAAGAAAGGAAAAATTATCATGCAAACGGTTGAATTGTATGATTTTGACAAGTTGAGAGACAGTATTGAGGATTTGGTCGCTAAACACAAAGCGTCGCGACTCATTATCGACCCGGGCGTTATTTTTCATTTGTATTTTGAACGCGAATTAGATGCACGTAAGCGTATTTTGTCATTGGGAAAAATGCTCAAGAAATTGAATGTTACAACAGTAATTACAAATGAAAGCACGACGGGACAGCACGAAGGATTGTATGGTTTGGAAGAATATGTGGCGGATGGAGTTGTGTTACTCTATCACACGCGCGTGGAAAACCGCTTCGTGCGAAGTATTGGTATTCTCAAGATGCGCGACACGAAGATTAGTGATAAACTCCGCCCTGTGCGCATCACCGCGCAAGGAATTGAAGTGCTTCCTAAAGAAGAATTATTTTCGGAAGCGTAAAAAAAATAGAAAAAACAAAATAAAAAAAATTGCTGGATGAATTATCCGCCCAGCAAGAGTGTTCCAAACGCCGAGTGCAAAACAAACCGTATCATGTAATACAATCCGAATGAAAATAGCATGACGACGGGGATGTATTTGACTCCGTCTTTTTCTTTTCCGGTGGCTATCGCTCCCAAGATGAGCGCGGCAAATATTCCACCCACAAATAACATGATTTGCGCGAAAAATATCACGAATTCGGGAGAAATCATCTCCGAACGGCCTCCCACAAATGAACCTAGTCCGGAAAAACGCGATCCCGCAGCGGCCATGGTTCCCGGATTAATCTGCGGTTGCGATGACACTTGGGCGTTCATGACTTCCACGATGAAACTTGACACGGCATACAGTGCGGGTCCGCCAAACGCAGCAGAGAAAAATATCAGAATGACGTAAATAGATATGGATGCGCGGGCTTCGCTTTGCAACGTGAGTTGTGTACGTAGGTTGCGGGAAAGTTGCAATAATAAGTCAGCGATTTCTCCCCCGGAGGATATTCCTCGTGCGAGCAGCCACATGGTGCGCTCCACAAGAGTTGATTTGATGTGCTTGGGTACTTCTAAAATGGCCTTTTCGATGGGAACGCCGGAAAGTACGCGGGTGGAAATGCGTTTGAGTTCAAACTCCAGGGGACCAAATTCCGGTCGCGCGGAAACGAGTAATGCGCGTTCGGTGGTGAGTCCGGATTTGATGTTGCTTGCAACTAATTGCAATGCATCAGGAAGAACTTTTTCGACTTGCTTTCCTCTTCCTTCGGCTTGCAAGTCCAAAAATAAGTAAATGCCTCCCATGACTAATGCAAACGTGAGAAAGAAGCCAATAACGACGAGGAAATAGGGCCACTTGAACACGATGCTCGTTACGATAGTAGACACGACACTCAACGTGAAGGAGAACATGAGCATGTTGATGACGAATTTTCGGGAAGAGATGCGTATTCCTAAGTACATGAATAGTTTCTCAAACGCGTCCACGATGCTTCGCAAAAATGCAATGTTGTTTCGTGTGGTCATGTTAGTCTCCTAATAATGTTGGGCGTTTACTTTTGACAATTCCCATGTACATGAACTGGGCAATGCCCACTCCCACGAGCAGTACCCAGAAATATAATTCTGTTATTTGGATTTGGGGAAAAGAGGAGAGAACGATAAGAAACGTAATTCCAAGCGCGGGGACGATGACACCCAACATCATGTACACGAGGGAGAGTATTTTCATTTGACTCTCGTAGTTGCGTATTTGGATGGATTGTGCTTCCGTGAGGGAGTCCACACTTTCACCTAATACGGTGGTAATGTCTGCTCCGGCGCGCATTCCATTGACGATTTGCCAGATGGCCCTGCGGAAAAAAATACTGGGGTTGTATTCCGCAATCCGTTCAAGGGCGATTTCTTGAATGGTTCCCGTAGATATTTGGTCCACGGCGCGTTTGAATTCTTTGGACACAGCGCCGTAGTTTCCTTCTGCAACCACTTTCATGGATTCGAATAAGCTTACGCCGGAGCGCAATTGCACGAGAATGGTGCGGAGAGCGAACACGAGATTCCGGTCCAAGTCGCGGACTTTTTTGGTGACGCGGATGATGGGAAATGTGACGAGTTGCACGAAAACTAATAGTGAAAAGACCATGCTGACGATGAGTGGGAGGATAATGTCAAATTTCGCAAACAAGCGGAAGGCCATTACAAAAAATAGGAAACTGAAAAAAATGAAGTAAAACAGGATAATGACCATACTCATGGTCGCGTATTCCTTTACAGTCATGGGAATTTCAGCTTTTTTCATGTCCACATCATTGAGTGGCATAAATTTTCCAAAACGAGTTCCCAACCCCACAAGATGTTTGCTCGCCCAACGTAGAAGTGGCATCGGAAGCACGTTGAGGGGCATGTTAAAGTGCGTGATCATGCGTTTCTGCCCCCGTCACTTGATTCCTGCTTTCTTGAGACTGGCTTCCGGTTCCGCGTAGTATTGGGCCATGACTTTTCCCCCTTAATTAAGGTCGCGCACTTTTTGTTTGTCCATCCATTCGAGGATGCGTTGTTTTTCGGAGAGATTTTGAGTGAGTTCTTGCGCCGTGTAACCCGTGTGTAACGCTAATTCGTCAAACAAGCGAATGCTTTCCGCGTATTTTTCAATCGTGTCCGTGGCTGCCCTCCAGCGATACAAAATATTTGGTTTGAGTTGTATTTTTCCTTCACTTCCTGCTTTTTGGGGAACAAACTCGGCGAGTTGCAAAATGCGTCGCACGCCCAACCTACGATTTCGGAACATGACCACGTTCAAGTGCACCGCTTCGAGTAAGGAGGGCGGGAGTTCAATCGGCGGGCTAATCAAACGTGTAATGGTTTCTTCAGCCGTGTTGGCGTGCACGGTGGCATAAACACTGTGTCCCGTGTGCATGGCTTCGAACATGACTTCGGCTTCGCGCTGTCGACGTATTTCACCAACAATGATTCGGTCCGGGCGCATACGGAGCGAGTTAACCAGCAAGTCGAGCATGGTGACCGCGCCTTTTCCTTCTGCGTTGGGTTCACGCGTCGTCATGGGGACCCAGTGCAGAAAGTCAGGGAGTTGTAATTCGCGCGTGTCTTCAATCGTGAGTACGCGTTGATTGGGTTGAATGTAGGGAAGCATGACATTCAACAGGGTTGTTTTTCCACTTCCAGTTCCCCCAGATACAATAATGTTGAGTTCGTATTCCATGGCCAGCCACAACATCGCCATCGATGCGGCACTCGCGG
>CAZKAN010000010.1:4213-11748 GCA_964550925.1 uncultured archaeon
CCAGCACCTGGTTCGTGCGATATCCGGAATCAACCGCCAGCGCATCGATGCGGCACTCGCGGTTTTGGAGTCAATGAAATCGGTCACCGTCCATGGGTCTCTTCGAAAGCGACGAATGGTTATCGTGTTTCCGCGCGAGGAAATAGGGAATAGGGATGCGTTGGCACGATCTCCCGTGACCAAGTATGCGTCCAATAACGGGTTGAGGATGGTTACTTGTTTTCCCACGCGTCGGGCGATAATACTCGCGTAATTTTGAATTTCCGCTTCGGGGTTGATGATGATGTTGGTTTTCAACCACCCGTGTTTTTTGTGGTACACCCACACAGGTTCTGCGGCAGAATTGACGACTATTTCTTCGAGGTTTCCATCCGCGAGTAAAAATTCAATGGGTCCGAGTCCCACCATTTCATTCAGGATGACGGCGGCTAATTGGTGTCGCGCATCCGCGGATAATTCAGGCAATTCACGTCCGAGAAGTGCTTCTGCTTTTTCGTGGAATGTTTTTTTGAGTTCGTTTACGAATTTAGCGTCGAGCATTTTTTCGGAAGAAATATTTACTTCCGTAATGATGCGCGATTTCAAGTCGTTTAACAACGCTCGCGTTCCGGGTCCAAATTCAGGTGTGTGTAGAATGTAACTCTTCACGAATTCCGTGTCGGCTTTACCGATGTCCACACTCACCAGAATGTCCGTCTGGACGGTGTATGTTTCCGTGCGTTGAAAGCTCATGGTTAGGCCTCGGGTTGTTTGTAATAGATGAGTGGTTCTCCAAATGCGGGGTATTTGACTTCGACTAATCCATTGTCTTCGAGTGTTTGCAATTCTTGAGCGACTTGTTCTTCTTTCATCGTCAAGATGCGGGCGATTTCATCGAGTTTTACCGGATGATGCGTCTTCACTAATTCAAGGATGCGGTCATAGTCCGTGATGATTATTCCTTTGGACACGGGCGTGGATGATGATGGATGAGTATTCACGGGCCAGCGTGGCGTTGATGGTGATTTAGTGGAAGCGGGAGTAATGACAATGGGTGCCGTTGGATTATTTTTTTTCGCGAGGGGAGCTGGGCTTGCAGGGGTGGCATTTTTGAGGACGGGTGAAGGAATAAACGTTTCATTTTTTGCCGCGGAAGGAGTGGGTCGATTAGTTGAGGGTAAATTGATGGGGGGAATTTCTCCAGGGGCGGGTTCACGTTTGGGTGCATGAATGAGTGTTTTTTCCTCATTTCGCGGGAGCTGGTGGAGGTGAAGAATTTTAGCTAGTCCGGCAAATAAACCGGGTCTCGCGGCAGGAGCATTGGGCATGCGTCAAAAAATGAGTCCGAGTTTTTAATCTAAGAGGCGCCCCCAAACACGGGCGGTGTGGGTTCGCTCTCATTTCCAGCATAATCCACGGCACGAATCACGTAGGCCAGTGATTCAGGGGTCTCATCAAACGTGTAGGGGGATTCATTGTCTTCGGCAAGCACAGAATACGTGGTAAACCCTCCCGACGCAAAGTTTTGTTGGTAGATGCGATACGTTTTGACATCCGATGAAGGACTTTTGTTCCATGAAAGCGTGTTGCTTCCTCCCTGAGAAATAATAGATACATTGCTGGGTGGAGCGGGTGGCGTGGTGTCAGTGGTAACGACAATAGGGTAACGGACTGATTCTCCGAGAAGATTGGATGCGGGATAGGTTTCGGGCTGGTCATACCATTTCAATCGAATGAATTTGGCATTCGCGGGAAAAGCAGCAGTGAACATTCCCGCATATGTATTTGAGGGAGCGACTGTGTCGAGTTGCACTTGTTGCGCGCTCTCAGCTAGTAATAGGTCCGTCGCGTCATACGAAGAAATGGTCAAGAGGAATAATCCGCTCGCTTCGTACCCGGATGTGTTTTGAATCGTGTACTTGGCATCGCGAGCAATTCCGGTATAATAGGCGGAGGGGGGTTCGAATGAAATGAATGAGAATGCGAGAGAAGGGTTCACGCACACGTCGTTTTGACATACTTTTTCGGAAGGACAATCACATTGAGAACAACGGGAGACGAGTTTAGATTTTTCACAAAAATAAGGAGGAGATGCGCACATCCCCTCAGGTGTTCCATCGAGGCAGCGGGCAATGCTTTCGGTTATTTCGATTTTTTTCTCAAGCACGTGTTGATCGACGCGCGCAACAATGGTTTGCATTCCAGGGGCAGTGTATTGATAGGTGAGTGTGAAAATACACGGGTCC
This sequence comes from uncultured archaeon, assembly GCA_964550925.1. Lineage (GTDB taxonomy): Archaea > Iainarchaeota > Iainarchaeia > Iainarchaeales > VGJJ01 > VGJJ01. The sequence continues at coordinate 6,439 of CAZKAN010000010.1, forward strand.
TGCTGACAAGTGAGTGTATCCTGTTTGTCTCCACTCGTGATGGCAATCATTTTTCCCACCGCTGAAGTGGCAGCCACGTTAATGATGACGGGCTGTTGAACAAACGCAGTGGGAAGAACATCCATGTAGAGTTGCACGTCCCCCTGCGTCGCGGTGTCAGCAGAAGGAAGGATAAAATAGTAAATGACCGCTCCGCACACGAGAATAGTAATGAGCCCAATGAGCACATCTTGCAAACTCATTGCGGAAACACCACCACGTTACTTTTAGTTGTTTCGAAACCCGTCTTTCCAACGGTGTAGTTGGCATCTTGATAGTAGAATGTACGAATAGCCTCGTTGAAATGGATGCGCGAGGATAGTACAGCGGGCGACCCTCCGTGAATCATTTCGACTCCATCATCAAAGGTAAATGATAATGGTAGTGATGCGCAAGAGGCAGCTGTGCAGGCATAGGTAATTGTGTTCGTCAAGTCCGGATCAAAATGTCCAGAAATGTTTTTGTCACTGGTTGAAAGATTACATGATACACAATTGGCATCAAAAAATAAAATAGAAAAATAGGGCCCATTTGCTGGATTATAATCATCGTGAGGACAGGACGTGCTGCCATTGACACTGCAAGTTACAGAGTTATAATCATCCGTGGATGTGGGCAAGTACACGTTAATGTCAATGCGCGACACGTGTGTTAACATGGAGAAATCAGTTTCGCATCCGATGGTGCTATCGCTCGATAAACCAACTGTGTTTTCGTCTTGGATGTAGTATTGCACGCACTGTGGCAAAACATTGAAGCGAGCGGATTGATTACTTCCTCCCCACGCAGGCGGTTTAGGCGTGTCGAGTGAGACGCTCACTCCGTCGTACGTGCGTTGTGTGTTTTGGTCGGTGACAAAAATACCATAGGCGTTTATCAAATCAAAATAGAGAGCGAGCTTCCCAGTAGAAATAGGCAGGGTTTGCGTAAATGCAATGGTGTTTTTGTCCACGGAATGAGCGAAAGGAAGTAAGCGTTGATGAATGGATGGAACGCCAATGGGGTGATCCAACGTGATAATGTCGTCGGTGATGTCATCGTATTTAGAATTGATAGCGTTGAGTGCGGATATTTCAACCGTAAACGTGGATGTGCGGTTAGATAAGTTGGTATTGAAAACAATGAGACCAATGACGACTCCGATAAAGAGAAATGTGAGAAATGTAAACAAAACCCCTCGTTGATTAGAACGCAAAGAAATAGGGGATTGGGGGAAATGCTTGTTATTCATGGAGCCACACCCAATAATCTAGCGTGAAAAACTGTGTGGATGGATTTTGATAACAGAATATGACATCCTGGTCGTTGTGCGTACACTCGGGAATAGCCTGGTCTGGATTAACGACGGCCCATAATTCTCCTTCCGCCCCCACGTTGTGCGTGAACGTGTAATCGGATGACATACAACCCGGCGTGAGCGATCCGCAGAGAGGGGGAATAGATGCTGTTGTGATGAGATTGCCCAGCGAGGGGTCTGATTCGTAGAATGATACAGTTGAAGAATTCGTGTCAATGTTTCCAACACTCGAAACGTTGACGGTTAAATCAGTATTGCTGGGGCTGATAATATTTCCCGAGAGTATGTCAATGTTCAAGTCTCTAAAAGTAAATGACTGCGTGTTAAACACATTCCAGTCAAGTGCAATCGTGTTGCCATTTGCATCCACGTATTGGAATTGCGTTCCGGGACTGGGAATTGAAATAAGTGTGGATGAGCAAGCTAATTGGGACGTGCAGGGAATGAGTATAGTGTATTGGGCAATCCAGGGTTGTGGTTCTTGTGTGTTGATGTCAAACACGAGACTTGTTCCCGTGAAAAAACCATTGCCATCGATAACAACATTTACGTCCGTTGGAATGGATGCTACTAAATTTGCATCGGTGGCAATGAGTTGGATTTCTTGCGCGATGAGATTGTAAACATCGATGAGCGCGTTTTGGTCTAGTGCCGAATAGTATTTTCCACCAGTGATATTGGCAATGTTAGTGAGCTCGGTCACATCGGCTTCGGCACCGAAACCGATCGTGTAGATGATGATTCCGTTGTTGGCCGCGTTAATAGCTGCTGTAGAACTATTTGCCCCGGAATTAGTAAGACCATCCGACATGAGGATTTGAAAGCTAAGCGCAGTTGCATTGTGACGGACGCTCGTTAGTTCGGTGGTGGCCGTGTTAATTCCATCGCCCGTCGCAGTGCCTCCGCTAGAGACTAATGCATTAATGTCAGACTTGACAAGAGAATAGGTTGTCGTGAGCGTTTGGTCGAGGGTGGAGGAAGAGGAATAACTCACTAATCCTATTTGGTCGTTGTTGGAGTCCCATCCATTAAAGTCCATGAATGATTGTGCGGCTACTTTGGCTTGATCGATTTTGGGCCCCAATCCCAAATCAAACGTCATGATTCCTTCAATACTTGAATCGATGGCCAGGAACCCCCACCCATTCAAAATTTCGAGGTCGCGGTAATTGTATGGCGTCGCATACGATTTGGTCAAAGCGGGGGAATTGATGGTGGAGACATCAATCACTTGGAGTGACGTTCCATCAGCAACGTAGGCGGTAGTGCCGCTCACACGAGTCGCGTACGCCGTTCCCGGAGTATTGTATGTTCCAACCGATGTTGGAGAAGCGGGCGTCGACACATCTAAAATACGAAGACCGGAAGTCCCATCCGAAACGTACGCGTAAGAGCCATCCACGTAAACATCGTACGCCGTACCGGGCGTATTGTACGAACCCACCTGCGTGGGGGTGGAGGAAATATCGATTATTTTGATTCCGGATGAGCCGTCGGCAACATAGATATAGCTTCCGTGTACGAATAATCTCCACGGAGCGGAAAGGGAAAGAGCGCTCGTGATTTGAGGAGAATTTTTAGTGGATGTATTCACCCCAATAAGTCCCGTCACATAGCGCGTTTGAAAACGGGAATCAAAGTTCTGATTCGTATTATTTTGATATGCGGTGCCACTCGCATACCCATTCGTGTTGCGCGCACCCCACTGGTAATAATTGCTGGCGTTATTGGAAGAAGTCGTGAGTACAAGATAATACGTGCTTCCACTCGTCAAGGGATAGAGTGAAGAAAAATTTACATCGATGCTTTGGTACGATGTCGTGAGTGAAGAGGGAGAAATCGTTCCTGTTGCTAGGTTTGCTCCCGTGAGGGTGCTGCGAAGGTTGACTTGCAAATCCACCGAAGGGTTTCCGACCCGGCGCACGTATACGGTGGCACCCGTAATGAAATCGAGCGATGGAATGAATGATTGTCCGGCATACGTGTTGGAGGAGTTTTGCCCAATGACTAAGTCACGATTCGCCGTGGGAGTGTTGCTCTGGTCAATGGTCGTCGTGCCATACGTTGCCACATAGGTTAACGTGTCGCGCGACAACACCGCGTACGCATCTCCCCCTACATCGGCTTGTGCCACAGACGCAGGGGAGGAGGGAGTAGTCACGTTCACGATGCGCAAACCAGACGTTCCATCAGCCAAATAGGCGTAGTTGCCATTCACATCTACATCTCGAGCAGTTCCGGGAGAGTTGTACGTACCAATCAAATTGGGAAGACCATAATTCTGAATGTTCACGTCACGCAGCCCGCTTGTGCTATCGGCCACGAACGCGGTGTCACCGGACAATTCAAGACCAAACGCGTCAGTGGTGTCTTCTTGTCCGTCCCAACTCATACTTCCTGAGCGGTCAAAAACAAGCATCATGTCTAATGGTTTACGCGCGCCCGTGTTACCCGTAACAGACAACGTAATCGTAATGTTTTGGTCACACGTCAACGTCCCGGAGGGAGAAACGTTGACATCAAAGGTGAGGTTGACATCCGTGGCAAAGCGCGCAGAGAGGGGCTCATCATGAGGATACAGTGCAAAAGCATTTCCATTATCAGGGGGGAGAGGGGATGCGCTGCATTGGGACGCGGGTTGTTGTTGTAAAAATATTCGTCGCCCGTGAACGTATGCTGCTCCAGAAGGAAGAGCACTTCCATACGTCACATAGGAAACATTCGCATCGGGAAAACAGGACGAAAAATCTTGTCCCGTGCGACACGAATTAATGTCCACCGGATACTGTGTCAAACGCAGAGACACATCATAGGAATCGGGCAAGAGAGATAATGCGCGCGCGTGCACGTTTTGAAGGGTTTGCGTGGAATATCCATTCACGTCCAACTCGTTTGCGATATATCCCGAATGGTCGAGTGCGACAAATAAATCATCCACGAATTGATCGGTGACCCTGCGCTCTTCGAGTTGTGGCGCGGGTTGCGTGGGAAGAGAGAGAAAAACAAACAAACTAGTCACGAGAATGAGGGCTAATACAACATCCGCGCTAAAGGCAAATGCGCGAGATTTTTTTTGCATGATTTTATGATTCATAAACGGTCAACGTGAAAATTGTTTCGACACCATTAATTGTTACGAGTCGCTGCACCACACTTACTGGCCGTGTCAGGGGAGCGGGTTGTCCTGCAGATAATGATGCTCCGCCTTCCAGCGTCACGTAGAATTCGTACGCGGGAATATTTAACCGCGACTTGACGGTGGTGTAGTCCGTGTTAGCATAGTTTACAAATGCCACAACTTTTTGGTCGTCTAACACGCGGTCCTTTTGAGCAAGACCGAATTGGGCGACAGCGTTAATGTCCCCTAACAATTCCCAATTAGTCGGGATGCCGGGGTTTTTGATGATGAACTCAGCAATGTTGGACGTCACATTGTCGAGGGAACGACGATTAATTGTTTCTTGTGCCACGGTCTGCGTGTTTTGAGCATACGAAAATATTCCAACGAGTATGAGCAAAAAAAGAAACGTCGCCATTAGTATGTCAGGAAAAGTCGCTTGTCCGCGCGACGAAAGGCGGATTTTTTTTATTAGCAAATAATGCGTCATAGTAAAATCCTCAGTCAAATGTTCGCTCCGCGACAACATTTCCATTAGGATTCAATAGGGTGGCAACCGTTCCTGGAGTGTTCCACTGGGGAGAAAATTGGTTGAGATACACGACAGTAGTGGTGGTGGTTCCTACTCCCGTGTAGGTGCGCGCAGCCCCATTCAGGATGTAGGGTTCGTTAAACGTGATGATAGATTGACCATCACGCAGCAACGTGAAACCGGTTAGCTCCACCGGTTCAAGAGCAGTGAATTCAATGAACTCATTCGCAACTTGCCCTTCATCGACTTCCGTTTCCGTGATAATAATGAGGGGAGACCCATCCGGCGCGAAACCAGGATTAGTATACCCGCAATCAGGATTGT
>CAZKAN010000011.1:0-10776 GCA_964550925.1 uncultured archaeon
ACTGGGTATGCGTCGAGATAATCCGCTGGGAAGGTTGTGGAACGCGTATTTTTTTCCATCCACGATCACCGTGTGCCCGGCGTTATTTCCTCCCGCAAAACGCACAACAAGGTCGTGTTCTCCATCCAAAAAGTCCGTAATTTTTCCTTTTCCCTCATCGCCGTATTGGGCGCCAACAATAATCGTGTGCATACATCTTCCACGATGTGAGAGGGAGTATATTAATGCTGGGACAATTTGGAAACAAAAAAAGAAATTTGAATGCACCGGGGAGGATTTGAACCTCCGACCTCCCGATTATCAGTCGGGTGCTCTACCAGGCTAAGCTACCAGTGCAACAACCGCATTATCGGTTGGCGCTAACGGACTACGGTGCGGGATTTCTTTTCTCAACCCCGCAGTAGGCCTCTCTCGCCAACTTCTGCGTATCAAGAAATCGGCTTCCTAATGCTTTTAAATGCAATCCAAGCCACCAGGCTAAAAGGCGTGCCTAAGTATAGTACTCGTATGAAATCCCCCTACGCGGGACTCAAACTCACCTCCCCTGCGGTTTTAGCCCCTATGTCGGGGGTTTCCACCTTGCCTTTCCGTTTATTGTGTAAGGAATTAGGGGCCGGGCTGACCTATACCGAGTTTGCTTCCGCGATTGCCATTGCGAGGAGTGTCGAGGGCAAGCGGATGAGCAACAATAAGGTTTTTTCCCGCGTTAAAACCGTGAAAGAAGAACACCCGGTGGGGGTGCAGTTGTTTGCGCCCAATGAGAAGGATTTGTGCACGGCCATAGAATACGTTGAGCGTGAGTTTGATTTGGTGGACATTAATTTTGGGTGCCCTTCCCCTAAAATTACTGGCGGTGGATGCGGAGCGTTTTTGTTGAAAACGCCCGAGAAAATGATTTCGTTGATTGAAGCCGCAGTGTCTATTTCAAAAAAACCTATTACCTGCAAATTGAGAATGGGCTGGGACGCACCGGTGCTACATGAGTTTGTTTCCAAAATTGAAAATGCCGGCGTTCAAGGAATTGCCATTCATGCGCGAACCGCCCAGCAAGGATACAGCGGCAAAGCCGATTGGGAGTATATTAAAAAAATTAAGAATTTGGTGAGTATTCCCGTGATTGGAAATGGGGATGTGAGTAATGCGAGTGAAGTCGTTGAAAAGATTGAAAATAATTATTGCGATTTAGTCATGATTGGTCGCGCGGCGTGGAATCATCCGGCTATTTTTTCGGAAGTTTCGGGAAAAAACATTTCTTCTCGAAATGAGGTTATTTTGCATTATCTTGAATTAGTCAAGCGCCACCCTGTCACGGATTTCACTGATGTAAAGGCCCAGCTTTCGGGCATGCTTTCCGGGCTGCATGGCGTTAAACAATTGCGTGTGCAACTGATGCAGGCAAAGGATTTAGTACAAGTTGAGCAGGTACTCCATACAGTATTCTCGTAGGTTTTGCGTATGAATGAAGAAAAGAAAGTCAATGCCACATCGTACAATGCTAATCCTTCCTATTATGAGGCAAAATTTAGGAAAACGTTTGAAGAATACGCCCAACCCGATTTGGAGCGTTTTTTGTCCGAGTTGAACGGAAGCAGAATATTAGACGCGGGTTGCGGTCCGGGAATCTATTTGGAGTATTTTAGAGAAAAGGGCCTGGATGCGTTGGGAATTGATTTGTCCGAGGCTTTTCTCGAGCGTTGCGCGGAAAAAGGATTGAACGTTCGAAAGATGGACATGGAAAATCCCCTCTTGTATCCGTATTCGTTTGATGGAATTTGGTGCCTGGCACTTGTTCACACGCCGCGTGAGCGTATTCCCGCTCTTGCGAAAACGTGGGCGAAATTGTTGAAACCCAATGGGGTTCTTTTCATTTCGGCGAAGAAGGGCGTGAGTGAAGGGTATGAACCCTCAGAAACGGGAGATAATACTCGGCGCTGGTTCACGTATTTTGAAGAGGGTGAATTGCAGAAGTATTTTTCGCCGTATTTTGATGTGATTCATTCGTACACGCGCACGATTGGAACACGTGAATGGGTGGTTTGTTTTTTCCGTGTTAAAAGTGGTGCGTTGAAAACCATGTTTCGTAATTTTTAGTGTATGTTTGGAGTGTAAATGAGGGTTTTGACAATCGCCGTGCGTGCGCTAATTACAAATCAAACCCAATAAGCAAGGTTGCTTCATCTCCTTCAATTCTCACGCGCTTGGCCAAATACTCATGGATTTCCAATCCTGGAGATGAAGAAACCACGTGGTGTGCGGGCACTTCCGGAAACACGACGGGTGGAAAAACGATTTCTCCATTTTCTTTTTTGACAATCGTTTGCGTGGGCTCCCTCCACGTGGAATCGTGTACCGCGCATATGCAGTATTGTCGTTTGACGGATTCGTGAACACCTAAATTCTTCTCGTCTTCGTGTTGGGCCACGTGTTTTTTTTCCTCGTTTGAGAGGACGTGTACGCGGGTTATTCCTGGCAACAATCGTATGCGGTGGAGGATGTGTTTGATTTCCTTGGGCTCTTCCATGGAAAGAATGGTGTTCGTTCCTTATTTAATTCCACGGCCATGCGTTCTTTATTTTTGCTTATTTGCCCATTTTTTGAATCGTTTTGAGCTTGTTTTCGAGGACGTGGAAGCCTTTTCTCCAGGATTGTTTGTCGCGCGGATCAAACCCAATTTCGTGGAGCATTTTTTCCGGGTGTTCACTTCCTCCATAAGAGAGGAATTTCTCGTATCGTTTAACGAAGTCTTTTCCTTCTTTTTGATACATTTCCCAGAGTGAGAGTACGAGCAATTGTCCGAACGCGTACGCGTATACGTAGAATGGTGTTTCAAACAAGTGGGGAATCATTAGCCATTCATAGGAGGCTTCTACGGGTATTTGCATGCGTTTTCCAAATTGTTCACGCAGGTTTTGGTAATACGTTTCGTGCAGTTCGGGGATGCTTTTTCCTTCGTGGATGAGTTCGAATGCGTCCATTTCGTACATGCAAAAATAGGCTTGCCGCTGGATGGATGCGTAGGCATCATCGAGTTGGTGGGCGAGCATTGCTCGTTGCACGTTTAACGTGGGGTTATCCTCGAGTATTTTTTGGGCGAGGAGCATTTCTCCAAACGTGGACGCGGTTTCGGCGAGTGGTAATCCGGCGGATTGGAGGAAAATGGAGTGTTTTCCCGATAAGTGGTTGTGCGTCGCGTGGCCTAATTCGTGAGCGAGCGTGTACACGTCGTGGAGTTTTCCATTCCAATTCATATGAACAAATGACGTGTCATTGGGCGTAGCTTCCGCGCAAAAGGCTCCTCCGCGCTTGGCTTTTCTAAGTTGAGCGTCCAGTCGTTGAGCGTTTCTCACGCGTGATGCTTCTTCTTTGAATCGTGGGGAAAAGTTTTCATACGCGGACATGACGAGTTTATACCCTTCGTCAAACGTGTAGTTTTTTTCTTTGTGGGGGAGTGGAGCGTAAATGTGATAGCGTGAAAAGGGCACGTTGAGCGTGTCGGTTTTCCAGTGTAAATAATCTTCAAATAATGCCGTGTGTTCACGACATACACGTAGGAATTTTTCGACTAATTCATCATCTAAATCATTGGATTTGTTTCGCACGGAAATGGGTGCGGAATATTTTCGCAGGGTCACGTGTTCATTCCAAAAGTCATGCACCATGTTCACGTATATTTCTCCTAATTCTCCGGAGTGTTCGCCGAATTTTTTCCATAATAAGTTGTAGGCGTGAATGCGATGTTTTGGATTCGTGGAGCGGATGTGGGGCCGGAGTTGTTCCTCGGATAAATGAATGGTTTCTTTTCCTTTTTTCCATGGAAACGTGTATCCGGAGGTGGCTATTTCATATAGTTTAATGAGCGCCTCGTTTCCATTCGCGTCTTTCAAATTAATGATTTGTTCTTCTTTTTCCGAGAGTAAGTGCTTGCGGTATTTTCTCATTTCGTTTAATGCAAATGCGTGTTCTTTGTTTTTGGGTAATAGTTTTCGTGCGGTTTTCTCATCGAGGTTTTTCCACCATACTCCAAAATACAGGGTCTGGTTTCCCATGTCTGTAAAGAATTGGGTGAGTCGGTTTTGCAGTGCTTTACTATCTTCATCCTGCGTGTTTTGTGCGAATTTTAGCATGGAATAGGTTCCCATTTTATGCGTGATGCGTGCCATTTCCTCGTTTTGTTCCATGATTTCTCCAACGAGTTCTCTCGTTGGGCGTTTTTCGAGTTTTTTTCGATAATTTACAAACATTTTCGTTTGTTTTCGTACGTGTTCCCAGTCCTTTGCTAATGATGCCTCATTCGTGTAGAGTTGTTTCAGATTCCACACGGGGATTTTTTCATTCATCATGCTATGGAGAACAAAATGGGGGTTTTAAATCAGTTTGATGCGCGTGTTAAACGTCATCGGACCCGCCGCTTTGTTGTCTCCAGAAAGCGTAATAGAGTCCTTTTTTGCGCAATAATTGAGCGTGCGTCCCACTTTCAACGATTGTTCCTTTTTCTAGCACGATGATTTTGTCCGCGTGCATAATGGTTGAGAGTCGGTGCGCGATGAGTACGCACATGAGGTCTTGTCTCTCGTTTTTAATGTGTTGAATCGTCTCCGTGATGGCGTGTTCCGTGACTGAGTCTAATGCGGATGTGGCTTCGTCAAAGATGATGAGTTCCGGGTTCCTCAAGAGTGCGCGTGCGATAGCAAGGCGTTGGCGTTCTCCTCCGGATATTTTGATTCCGCCTTCTCCTATTTTTGTGTCTAAGCCGTGTTCGGCTCTCTCTAATAGATTTAGAATGTTGGCTTGTTTCATGGCGTGAATACAATCTTCATCCGTGGCGCGGGGATTGACAAAGAGCAGGTTTTCGCGTATCGTTCCAGCGAATAATTGGGTTTCTTGTGCAACTAATCCTATTTTTCGGCGGAAGTCATCATAGTCTATTTTGGATGAGTCTTCTCCATTCATGAGTATTTTTCCCTTGTTAGGCGAGTATAATCCCACGAGTAGTTTGGCAATGGTTGATTTTCCACTCCCGGAAGCTCCCACGAGTGCGATGGTTTCTCCCGCGTTGAGCGTGAACGTGGCCCCGTTCACGGAATGAGTGCCGTTTTCTCCGTAGGAGAAGGTGACATGGTCAAATGCGATGGTGGATAGTTTTCCCGTGCGCGTTGTTTTTCCTTTTTTGGGGGTTGTTTTCGTGGCGAGTATTTCATTGAGTGCTTCCGTGGATGCTTTGGCTTCTTGGTATTGTTGTGCCACCATTCCTAATTCGGAGAGGGGCATGAACACGTAGAATGAGTACGCGAACAAGGAGAAGTATTCTCCAATGGTTAGTTCTTGTTGGAGGATGAGCCAGAATAATAGTAATAATAATCCCGAACGTAGCGCGTTGATGCTGGTTCCCTGCAAAAAGTTAAGCTTTCTTAAGAGAGTGACTTTTTTGAGTTCGAGTTGGAGAATTTTTTCATTAACCGTGTTGAGTCGGTTGACTTCTTGTTTTTCTAATCCCAGGCTTTTGACGAGTTGCACGTTGCGTATCGTTTCCGTGGTGGAGCCGGAGAGTTCTCCCACTTCTGCCACAATGGGTTTTTGGACTTTTTTGACGCTTTTGGAAATCCATCCGGAGAAAGTGGCCATAATGGGAATAAGTAAAATGTACGCCACTCCCACGTAGGGGTGGACGGTGAACGCGTATCCGATGACGAATAGAATGGTGACCACGGACAAGAACACATTGTTGATGAAGCTCGCGATAAATGCTTGCATGTCCTGTTTGGCTTTTTGCATTTTGAGTAATATTTCTCCGCTTCTCCGGTCTTCAAACACTTCGTATGGTAAGGAAAACGTGTGCTCGACAGCATTGGCGTACATGCCTGTTCCCGCGCGCTGGGTGACGGTATTCACGTAATAGTCTTGGAATGCTTTCGCGGTGCGGGAAACGAATGCGGTTCCCATGGCTGCTAACACAAGCATCACGACCCCCGGCCATAATTCTGAGGAGGGGATTTGACCTACTTTCATGATGTGGTCATCCAGGATGAGTCGGTAGATAATCGGGTCAAAGAGTGAGAATACCTGGTTGAGCAGCGCGAAGACGAGTGCGAGAACCATGGTTCGGCGAAACGGTTTCACGTACGAATAGAAGGGAATCATCCTACTATCGGGTGTCCGATGGATTTTTAATGCTCTTTTTTTCTTTTCCCTTTACGGGTGGTTGGGGATTATTTTTTCCAGGTCGATGTCTCCCCCATTCGTTACGGGATATTTGCCCGCGTGCGTGTCCCACACTACTTTTCCCACGTGGCGGGGGTGAATGCCGTGAAACCGTGTCATGCGGGTCGCGGTGAGACCGGGGTTGACACAATACCACTTTAATGCGGGGTAGTCAAGCGCCATGGCTTTCATGAAGCCACGCATTCCAAATTTGCTTCCGCAATACGGGGCCATTTTTTCATAAACATCTTTTCCGGCCGCGGAGACGGTGGAAATAACTCCCACTCGTATGCGTGGTAGGAACGCGTGGATGAGTTTGATGGGTCCCTCCACATTTGTACGAATTTGTTGAGTGATGTCTCGAAACGTTTGTTTTTCCAACGTATGAGGAACGAACACCCCTGCGTTGGAAATCAACCAATCAACTTTCCCTGCTTTTCGTGCTAATCGCAAAATGTCCTTATCCTTCGTCACGTCAAATTGAATTAATTCTACTTTTCCCGCACCTTTTTTTTGGCACGTTTCGCGTGTTTTCATCCCTTCTTCTTTTCCCTTGTTATACGTGAGAATGAGGTGATTTTTGTCCCGCGCAAAGTGGTAGGCGATTTCTCGCCCGATTCCTGAGCTGGCCCCTGTGATGAGTATTTTCTGCTTTTCCATGCTCTTGGAAAAAATTTCGTGTTAATAAATCCGAACCCTGTACCATAAATCCTTTTTAGTGTTGTGATGATTACGTGTCATGATCGATGTTCGTTCGGCTATATTCCAAGAGTTTCGTCCGTGGGGAAATTTTACGCAGTATTCGCATAACACTCCCACCACCGTGAAGATTATTGAGATTAACCCACTGGGCGTGTTGAGTTTGCAGTTGCATCATTTCCGCGATGAGCTGTGGATTCCATTAGATGATGGTATTATCGCTGAAATCGCCGGAAAAAAAGTGGTTGCGGAAAAAGGAAAACCCTTGTGGGTTCCCCGCGAAACGGTTCATCGTTTGTCTGCTTCTAAAAGTGCGCGCGTACTTGAAATTGCGTTTGGTCATTTTGATGAAAACGATATTGTGCGCCTCGAGGATAATTATGGGAGGAAATGAATCATATAAACTCTTGAATCGTTGAACGATTATGCGTTATTTTGTTTACCTCCTGCGTTGCCGCGATGACTCGTTGTATTGCGGCTACACGCAGGATCTTGTTGCGCGTGTGAAATGGCATCAAGCGGGTCGTGCGAGCAAATACACGCGTTCCCGTCTCCCGGTGGTGTTGGTTTATTCGGAAACACACTCAACAAAGTCACGTGCGATGACGCGTGAAGCGGAAATTAAATCGTTTACGCGGAAAAAGAAATGGGATTTAATTAACAAGCGTTGAACGTGTTTGCTTGCGTGAAATTATTTCTCTTCTTTCTTCGCGTGTTTTAATCCAAAGTGTTTGACGATGGGATAGTCTTCTTCCTGGTTTTTCGTGGAGTGGCTAAATGGTTTTTTTCCGTATGGTTTGCCTCCATGCGGTTTCTTTCCATACGATGCGTGTTTCACGAATGGTTTGCGGTGACCAAACGATGGTCTCTTTTCCCGTGAGGGTCCATAGGGTTGTCCTTCCGCTTCTTGTTCAGCAAATGATTTCCCGTGCTCCTGTACACGCGTCCTGTTTCGCGGGGGAAAGCTCCCAGGTTTTCCTTTGTAGTGGGGTCTTTCTCTCGAGAAGTGTTTTTCCTCGTGTTCCTTGTTGATCGTGTGTTTTTTTCCCTTGCTATACGTGATGTTCTCAAACTCGGGCAATGCTTCTTGTGTGATGTGGTGTGATTTGTCACGGATGATGGAGCGGAAATACGCATAATCATTCGGTGTCAGGAGTGAGATGATTTTTCCTTCTTCTCCCGCTCGGGCCGTGCGTCCGGAGCGATGAATATAGTCTTCGGGCGTGCGGGGAATGTCAAAATTGATGACGTGGGAGACGCTTTTGATGTCTAATCCGCGTGCTGCTACATCGCTCGCCACTAATACATGGACGTCTCCGTGATGGAAATGGTTGAGCGTGTGTTTTCGCTGGTTTTGAGACAATCCCCCGTGAATGGATTCGGCTTTGATTCCATTTTCATTGAGGCTGCGTTCAATTCGGTCTACGTTTCTGCGGGTTCCTCCGAACACGATGGCGTGCGGTGGGTTTTCGTTTTTGAGAATGTGGATGAGCAATCCAAATTTCTTATCCGCTTGCTTGTCTAAATCGTAATACACTTGCGTGAGTTTTCCTTTGTCCACGTGAGTTTGGGCTTTAATCAGTTGAGCGTGCTTCATGTGTTGTGCAGCAATTTCTTGTATTTCGTGTGAAAAAGTGGCCGAAAATAATAACGTTTGTCTCTCTTTCGGAACGTGTTGGATGATGCGTTTCATGTCCTTGATGAATCCCATGTCCAGCATTCGGTCTGCTTCGTCTAAGACAAGCGTGTTTACTTCATTCAAGCGAAGGGTGCCGCGTTCAATGTGATCTAATACACGTCCGGGCGTTCCGACTACAATGTCGGTTCTCCGGAGTTGTTGAATTTGTCTCCCCATGCTTGCTCCACCATAAACGGCTGTGATGCTGATGCGTTTGAATTGGGCAAATTTTCTCATTTCGTGCATGACTTGTTCGCACAATTCACGCGTGGGGACGAGGATGAGCACGTGCACTCGTCCATTGGGGACAATTTTTTCAATAATGGGTAATCCGAACGCGGCTGTCTTTCCACTTCCCGTGTGGGATTGTCCCATGACATCCTTCCCTGCGAGAATGAGGGGCATGCTCATTTCTTGGATGGTCGTCCACTTCGTGTAACCTAATGCGTTCACCGCGTCCTGTACGGGTTTGGAGAAATGAATGCTCGCGGGGTGTGATTTTTCAGCGTGTTCTTTCGGGTGCGCGTGCGCGGTAGTGTTTTCGTGGGTTGTGCTTGAGTGGTGCGTGTGGTTCATAATGGGAGTTCCCTGCTTGAGTATTGGTTGGTGGTTAATAATAGTCTTCTAAACATCACTGACGGACAGTGTCCCGCGGCGATACCTTGGGACGACCCGCCAGATGTCAATGGCGAGAAAGTAGCCCCGTGGCGATTCGAACGCCAGTCCCCGGGTTCAAAGCCCGATATCCTTGTCCACTAGACGACGGGGCTAGTAGATCCTTACGAAACAATCCCGAGGAAGCCTTTTAAGCATCCCATTCGGTGCCGGTATTTTATTGGCGGAAAGGTGGTTTTGTTCGTATGACTAAAAAGAATGTCCCTCCCCGCAAGGGGTTGCGTCAGCGGAGTGCTCCCTGGGTTCGTCAGACGCGGAGGGAGCGGATGAATTTGCTCTCGAATAGGTGGGGTCGTTTTCCGGATTCGGTTCAACGATGTCTGAAAGTGATAGAACAGCGGCCTGAAACATATTCGGAAGCGTCGGCTCGAAAATTTCTGGGTGATAACCCTGATTTTTTTCTTGAAATGCTACACACGTATGGCAAGCAGTCGGCTCGCCGCGCATTTCCCCCCGGGTGGGCGTATTTGTTGTCGCCGGAGGAAGTGAATCACGCGTGGCGCTTGGCAGATGCGTATTCTAAATTGAAATTGCGTGAATATTTTTCCAAGCGACTGAACTCAGGTTTGCGTGACTATTTGAAAACGCGCAGCTATCCTGTCGATCCTCACGTGGTTGAAAAAGTGAGCATGCGTTTTTTACCAGGGGTTGTTGATAATCCTATTCAATCGGTTGATTGGCGTGCGTTGGAGCGTGATTATTTTAATGAATTGAAAAATCGCCGGAGGAGGGAATTGGAGGATCGCACCACGACAAACATTATGGTTGATTTTACCGTTAAAGGGAAGCGTTTGACTCCGAATCAGTTGCGAAACGTTAAACGATGGTGGAGAAAAAATGTGGATAATTATCAAAAGGAATCCGATGATGTGTTACTAACCGGCTACTTGAGTGGTAAAACCACGGAAGATATTCGTGCGGAAGTGGAGGAAATTAAGCAGCGGTATATTATGAAAGCGCAATTGGAAACGTTTCCAAAAGCAACCACTGCACGTAATTTGCCGCGTGTTCATTACTCTACTATCAAAAAACCTGGTACGCGGGAAGAGCGAAAAGCGAATTATGCTTCAACACCTCGTGTTGAGCGTGCGCAACAGTTGATGCAGCGTGCCGAAGCAGAGGCTCGTGCGAGTCGTTCGAAATTTGATCCACTATCGTATTCGCTTGCTTCTCTTGAGCGCGAAAATGGAAATTCTGGTTTCTTGTTTAGACGATTACTCGCGGAAAAATTGTTGCCTGAAAAGTTAGTAATACAATTAAATGTCGCAGGCCATCTTGCCCAGAAAGCATTTACGCGCGTGGTGCTAACGACTCGTTTCCGAGAAACGTTTGGGGATAAGTCCATTGTTTCACTGGCTCGTTTTCTCTCGCGGATTAAAGGGTATGGGGTCGCGAATGAACGTGCTCATCATTATTTTGAATCGGCTCGCGGACGAGAAATGTACGAGTTTTTAGTGAGAGAACATATTCTTGATAACACTCATGATGGGAACAAAAAGTCCTACTTAGTGCGTTCGCATGATTAA